>CAYWDY010000266.1:0-3608 GCA_964455985.1 uncultured Flavobacteriales bacterium | reverse complement strand
GAAGAACGCCTCTCCGATCCGTAAACACAACCGTTGCAAACTGACCGGTCGTCCCCGCGGATACATGCGTTTGTTCGGTATCTCCCGTAACACCTTCCGTAAGCTCGCTTTGGAAGGAAAAATCCCGGGTGTAACCAAGGCCAGCTGGTAATCCACCTTTGAAACATTGTCAAAACGAAATTCCTAAAAAAGCATAACGATGACTGATCCAATCGCAGACTTCATCACTCGGGTCCGTAACGCCGTGAAAGCCAATCACCGCGTGGTCCAGATTCCGGCTTCCAACATGAAGAAGGAGATGACCAAGATCCTCAAGGAAAAGGGTTATATTCTCGACTATAAGTTCGAGCAAGATGAGAAGCAAGGCGTGATCAAGATCGCCTTGAAGTATCATCCGGTGACCAAGGCTCCTGCCATCCGTAACCTGACGCGTATCTCCAAACCCGGTTTGCGTAAGTACGCCGGCGTAGAAGCCATGCCTCGCGTCCTGAACGGTCTGGGTATCGCCATCCTTTCCACGTCAAAAGGTCTTATGACGGATAAAGAAGCCCGCAAAGAGAACGTGGGCGGTGAAGTTCTCTGTTACGTATATTAATCTAAAAGAAAGTCCGAATTATGTCACGGATTGGAAAACTTCCGATAAATATCCCGGCCAAGGTGGAAGTCTCGGTTTCGGGTAACATGATCAACGTCAAAGGACCCAAAGGTGCTTTGAGCCAGAAACTCGTGGACGGTATCAAGGTCACGGTCGATGGAAGTGTTGTTAGCGTGGAACGCGCTAGCGATATCAAACAGCATCGTGCTCTTCATGGTCTCTACCGCTCTCTGATCAACAACATGGTAGAAGGGGTATCCAAAGGATTCACTTCTACCCAGGAATTGGTCGGTGTAGGTTACAAGGCCAGCAATCAAGGCCAGTTACTTGACCTGGTGTTGGGTTACTCTCACCACTTCGTGTTCGAATTGCCGGCCGAGGTGAAAGTGACGACCAAGCAGGATAAAGGTCAGAACCCCATGATTACCCTGGAGAGTGCCGACAAGCAATTGTTGGGTGCTGTGGCTGCGAAGATCCGTTCGCTGCGTTCTCCGGAGCCTTACAAAGGCAAGGGTGTCAAGTTTGTCAATGAGTCATTACGTCGTAAGGCTGGTAAGTCAGCCGCTAAAAAATAATTAAGCCATGTTGAGGAAAGCAATCAGAAGGCGGAACATCCGCTACCGGATCCGCAAGAAAGTGAAAGGCACCCCGGAGTGTCCACGTCTGTCGGTATTCCGCAGCAACAAGCAGATCTACGCTCAGTTGATCGACGATATCAACGGTGTCACGTTGGCGGCGGCAGCCTCCAGCATGAAGGAAATGCAGAGCGAAAAGGCCCCGAAGGTCGACCTGGCCAAGAAGGTGGGAATGAGCATCGCAGCCAAAGCGGTTCAGAGCGGTATCACCACGGTGGTTTTCGACCGCGGCGGGTATCTCTACCATGGTCGTATCAAGGCTTTGGCCGAAGGAGCCCGCGAAGGCGGACTTCAGTTCTAATCCAGTTAAGAATCCCAATCAGTCATGTCTGAATCAAACGTAAAGCGTGTAAAATCCAGTGAGATCGAATTGAAGGATCGCCTGGTAGGTGTCAACCGCGTCACCAAAGTGACCAAAGGAGGTCGCACCTTCACCTTCGCTGCCATCGTAGTGGTAGGCGACGAAAGTGGAGTAGTGGGCCACGGTCTGGGCAAAGCGAAAGAGGTTACTGACGCCGTCCAGAAGGGTATCGATGATGCCAAGAAGAACCTGGTGAAAGTTCCGGTCATGAAAGGAACCATTCCTCACGAGGCTCATGGCAAATTCGGTGGAGCCTACGTGTTCCTCAAGCCGGCAGCTCCCGGTACGGGTGTTATCGCCGGTGGCGCTATGCGTGCGGTGTTGGAGAGCGTAGGCATCCACAACGTACTGGCCAAATCCAAGGGCAGTTCGAATCCGCACAACGTGGTTAAAGCCACTATTGACGCGCTGGCACAAATGCGTGACCCGGCTACGGTTTCCCAGCACCGCAGCCTGAAAATGGAAAAAGTATTCAACGGCTGATAGTCTCCAGCCCCAACAGCATATCGCTATGGCAAAAATGAAAATAACCTTGGTAAAAAGCGGCATCGACCGTCCTGCCGTTCAGAAGCGCACCTTGAAAGCGCTTGGTCTGACCAAGATGCACCGTACGGTAGAACTCGAAATGACGCCTCAGGTAAAAGGCATGGTCAACAAGGTCCAACACCTGGTCGAAGTCAAGTCGGCCTGAATCATAAACGAATAAAAAGGAAAGATAAACATGAATTTGTCGTCACTTAAACCTGCCAAAGGTTCCGTTCGCGATAACAAACGACTCGGTCGTGGTGCCGGTTCCGGTAGTGGTGGAACGGCCTCCCGCGGTCACAAAGGAGCCCAGTCCCGTTCCGGCTACAGCCGCAAGCGTGGATTCGAAGGTGGTCAGATGCCTTTGCAGCGCCGTGTTCCGAAATTCGGCTTCAAAAATCCTTTCCGCGTGGAATACCACGGTGTGAACTTGGATTCACTTCAAGCCCTGGCGGACAGCAAGAAGATCAACACCATCGATTTCGACGTGTTGGTGGCTAACGGAATCGCCGGAAAGAACGAGCGCGTCAAGATCCTGGGTCGTGGCGAACTTAAAGCCAAGCTTGACGTTAAAGCCCACGCGTTTTCGGCTACGGCCAAAGCCGCCATCGAAGCTAACGGAGGAACCACTTCCATCATCTAAGTATGAAAAACCTGATACAGACCATACGCAATATCTTCAAGATCGAAGACCTGAGGGTTCGCATCCTCAACACGCTCTTCTTCCTGTTGATCTACCGTCTCGGAACGCACATCGTTCTTCCGGGTGTCGATCCGCTGCAACTCGACCAGTTGCGTCAGCAGACCTCCGGCGGTGTCCTGGGATTGTTGGATATGTTCTCAGGTGGAGCATTCTCCCACTCGTCGATTTTTGCGTTGGGTATCATGCCTTACATCTCGGCTTCCATCGTGGTACAGCTGTTGAGCATCGCCATCCCTTATTTCCAGAAATTACAGAAAGAAGGGGAGAGTGGTCGTAAGAAGATCAACCAGATCACCCGTTGGTTGACCATCATCATCACGGCTTTCCAGGCTCCGGGTTACATCGTGAACCTTCGTTCTCAAGTACCCAGTGCCATCATCTCCGTAACCAACCCTGAACTGGTTTCTCCCTTCACCTTCTGGTTCACGTCTATCGTGATCCTGGTAGCCGGTACCATGTTCGTCATGTGGCTGGGCGAGAAAATCACGGATAAAGGTATCGGTAACGGTATCTCTCTGATCATCATGATCGGTATCATCGCCCGTCTCCCTGGAGCTATGAAAGACGAAGTCGCTTCTCGCATGAGCAGCGGCGGCACGTTGGTCCTTTTGCTCGAGCTGGTTGCTTTAGCAGCGGTCATTGCCTTCGTCATCCTCTTGGTTCAAGGAACGCGTCGGATTCCGGTCAACTTCGCTAAGAAGATCGTGGGTAACAAGCAGTATGGTGGTGTGCGCCAGTACATCCCGCTGAAGGTGAATGCTTCCGGTGTAATGCCGATCATTTTCGCTC
>CAYWDY010000265.1:0-3617 GCA_964455985.1 uncultured Flavobacteriales bacterium | reverse complement strand
TCGGAAGTTTGGTCCGCTACAAGATTCCAGCCGTTCCCTTGTTCAGTGCCAGTATGTTCATCATACTTTACTTCGAAAGAATCCGAAGCGAAGAGAGGAACAAGCTGATGGCTGAGGCTCAGACCTCGGCGTTTTCCGTTCAGTCTTGATGGTGCGTAAGCCAGCGGTGCAGCACGATCAATAGCCAGATACGGTTGTAGAGGTAGTTTTCGCCGGCTCTGAATCTCTTGACTAGATCTGAAACCATGTCAGGTCGGACTATTCCGAACTTTTTTATGCGTTCCTCGGATAAATAAGTGTCGATTAAGAATCGCAATTCGTTTAGTAACCAAGTGTTCAGTGGAATGGCGAATCCCTGCTTGGGACGAAGGAACATATGCCGGGGAAGGTACTGGAATAGTATTTCCTTCAATATGAATTTAGAAGTGCGGTTCTTGAATTTAAGATCGGGCGAGGTATTCAAGGATAATTCAACCAATCTATGATCCAAATAAGGTACACGGGTCTCCAGGGAATAATGCATGCTGGCTCGGTCCACTTTGGTAAGCAGATCATCCTGGAGGTAATACTGCAGGTCAAAAAGCGCCTGCGTTTCCATGGCATTCAGTTTTCGCTCCTTCACATCGATTTTCCCGTGGGATTGGGATTCTGCCAACACTTGTAGGTTCACGTTGCCATTGATATTCGAAAAAGTGGTCAGATTGAATTCATCGGGATTGGAAACCAGTTCACTGATTTCTGGAATTGAGAAGTAATATTGCTCTTGCGAAAAAATATGGCTTCGAAGAAAGCTTGTGTCGGATAGGTTTAACAGCTTGGCGATACGCTTATACCGGGATTTCATTCGACTAAGAACCGGTATAGAAAGGTGACGTAAAGGAGTGAAGCCGGTCTGGGAAAACCGACGGGCCCATTGATGTGATCCATATCCGAAAAACAATTCGTCTCCGCCTTCCCCGGAAAGAGTGACCGTCACGTATTTTCTGGCCAGCTTTGAAACGAGCATGGTGGGAATGGCTGACGAATCTCCAAAGGGTTCGTCGTAGATATCCAGCGAAGTTTCGATGAGGTCTATGGCATCCTTATGCGATACGATGAATTCCTGATGTTCGGTATTCAGGTATTTGGCGACGGCTTTGGCGTATTGGGATTCATTGTGACTGTTTTCTTCGAACCCGATGGAAAAGGTCCTGACTTTTACGCTGGATAGCCCAACAGCTTGGGCGGTCACCAGACTGGAGTCGATTCCCCCGCTGAGCAGAACACCGAACGGAACATCACTTTTCAATTGGTACTGTACCGAACTCATGATGATATCGGAAAGTTTGACCAAAGCCTGTTCCTTGTCGCTGATGATGTTGTTGTTGATCTTCTGTTTGATGCCCCAGTACCTGAATTTGTGTACCCCTTTCTTGTTTATCTTCAGGTAGCAGCCACTCTCTAATTTGAATACTTCGTTGTAAATCGTATTCGGAGTGCTGATGAATCCCATGTGGAGGAATTCATGGATGGAATCCTTTCGAAGCGTCAACTGATTTCCGACGACAGCCGTTATGGATTTAAGTTCACTGGCAAAAAGTACTGTGTTTCCATGTACGTAATAGAAAAGGGGTTTTATCCCTAAACGGTCACGATACAGATACATCTCTTCCGCTACTTTGTCGTAGATGGCAAAAGCGAACATGCCGTTCAATTCATGGATGAAGTCTTCCCCTTTTAGGGCAAACGATTCCAAAATGATCTCGGTGTCACTGCTGGTACGGGGAATGAACTCGTAGCCATTTGAAAAGTGGCGCAGGCTGGCACCGATTTCCCGGTGATTATATACCTCGCCATTATATACGATACTGTAACGGCCGGATGCTGAATGCATGGGCTGATTGGATCGTACATTGAGATCAATGATGTTCAAGCGTCGATGCCCCAATCCGCATGGCCCCTGCAGGAAAAAACCTTCCGCATCAGGTCCACGATGCGATAAGGCATTGGTCATCAGCTTCAGGGTCTCCGAACTGAATTGCCCCTTGGGGTCAAAAAAACCGGCTATGCCACACATGAGCTCATGATTTGATATAAAGCGCCTTGATGGTGTCGCCAAGACTGGTGAGTGACAGCACTCCGTTGACCGAACGCTTGATGGCGTGACCGAGGAAATTAGAGTCGGTAATACTTCTTAGACTTTCATCCGAGGGCAGCTTTCGAAGCACTTTTTCCCCCGTGCTTGAAGCTTCAGCTTGTCCTTTTCGAAATAACCTGGATAGATTTATTCCTGTGGTGGTCAAAGAAATCTTTTTAAATCCATGCTTGGTCAGCAGCTTGTCCAACGTATAAGGCGTATAGTAACAGAGATGCTCCGGATATTCAATGATACTCCAGTCCGCTTTCAAAAGATATCGGGCGTGTGAGTTGAAGTTAGGCGTGGTGATATACAATACGCCTCCTTGACGCAACAACGAGTTGAATTTATCCATCTCATCGTGGGGAGTATTGATGTGCTCCAGGACCTCGATAGAGCTAACCACATCAAAGGAGCCTGACTGATAGTGGGAGGTGTCCAAAACGCCCTGCTGCATCGAGATGCCTTTCTGTTTACATAGTTCAACCGCTGTGTCGGTGAACTCTGTGCCATGAGCCATCCAGCCTCGTTTTTGGACTGTACTCAACAGGTGCCCGTTCCCGCAGCCCACGTCAAGCCACCACCGACGGGTTGCAAAGCGCTCGAGCTTGGCAGCCAATTCTTCGTATCGTTTGAGCGTAATCGGGGAGATGTGGTCCTGCCGAGGGTAGGTTTCGTAATGGCTGATGAGTTGAGGCAGGGTAGGTATGAAACGACTGAAGACAAAACGGCACGAACGGCATTGTACCAGCGCTGCCTTCTCATAGCCGACCAAGGCACGGAGATCCACGCTTTGGCACAGCAAGCAGGCAGTATGTGTTTCTGGTCCCCCTTTGCCCTTCATGTTACCCCAAATTTACTAAATTTGTGAGAACGGAGAGGGGAGATGGCGTAAATAGGCAAGGGGAAACAACCTTACTTCTAAACACAGTGTGACCCTTTCGTATTACAACCGGTTGCTATCATGAACGATAATCATTACGAGGAAATCAAACCGGCTGGTTCCTTCCGCTTGGGATTTAAAGAGCTGTTGGCCTATTATGAGCTCTTCTATTTTTTTACGTGGCGGGATATCAAAGTAAAATACAAACAGACTTTCTTAGGATTTGCGTGGGCCATATTCCAGCCCTTGTTGATGACATTGATCTTTTCATTGACCTTGGGGCGCATACTCTCCGCGTCCTCTGTTGACATGCCTTATCCCGTCTTTGTGATTTCGGGTTGGCTATTTTGGAATTTATTCTCAGGAGGAGTTACTGCCTCGGCCAACAGTATGCTTTCTAATGCCGCCATTATCCGTAAGATCTATTTTCCTCGACTGATAATTCCCCTTTCCTCCATATTGGTCGTATTGTTTGATTTCCTCATCGCTTTTTTGGTCTTCGTTGGTTTTCTCCTATATTATCAACTTCCTGTTGATCCGATCGCCATCGCCTATAAATTGATACTGGCCATTCTGCTGACTGTATTAGCCACTGTTGGTCCTGGCTGCCTGTTGGCG
>CAYWDY010000264.1:1106-3634 GCA_964455985.1 uncultured Flavobacteriales bacterium | reverse complement strand
CGGATTCAGGTGATCGATGAAAAATCGGGAGAAATCGATGGAGAGCAGGTCCTCATCGGATTTGCCGATTCTGCCATTCAGCACCACGGATTCGGAATCGTGGGCAATCCCGAAGGAAGTAAAGTGAACACCGGTAGTATCGTAATGGATATGATTGCCTTCCGAGATCGCCCACGGAGATCCGTCAAGGAGGATATAGGAAGAGTCAATGGTGAGCTGGAAATCATCTACGGACTTGAACGCGATAAGACCGTTCCAGCGAAGAATATTCGATTGCCCAGGCATATCGGCCATTCGTAAACGGAATCCGAGACGATTGTCTGCTGCACCTCCCGAAAGTTGGACATTCGGAACGAAACCGTTTTTGGAATAATACAACGTATCTGCAGTCAGACTTACCGCTAAATGATCGGTCTCTGTAGAAATCAAAGTCGCAAGGTCCTTCCAACGGGTTCCGGACAACTTGAAATCGGGTGAATCAAAATGAATCTCGACGCGATTGTCTGCAGACCGTACGGAACCGTAACAACGTGTCTTTGGATCGAAGGAATAGTCCGGAAAAAAGTTTTCCGTTACGATACTGGTGTTCTTTAACCGGACGTCAAACGTGAAGTCCTGTACTACCGCGGCTCCTTTAACGGGTAGCAGAACATTGGGCAAATAACGGGGAATGATTTCGCGGAAAGCCGCAGGAAGGGCAGCGAATTCGAACTGACCGTTGACATCCGCATCCAAAATATCGGAGGTAAGTTCCAGGGATCGTTCCTTACCGGCAAATCGCTTGGTCACCAGATCCAGGTGATTCAAGTGATACACTTTCTTATCCACCTGAAGGAAAGTATTGGAAACCGAGACAGACCCCGAAAGGTTGTCCGGTTGGTTTCCGACCAAGTGACTGGAGATGACTGTTGAAAGTACATACGGCTCCTTCACCTCGAAGAGATTCAACTTCTCCAACTCGACCCGGCGCACATCAGCTGTAAAATCAAAGACCGGAAGCTTTTGCCTCATATCAATAGCACCATCGAAGGTCAGATCGACTTCGGGCTCCCGGACGATGACTGAACCATTGAATAATTTCTTGGCAATCCGACCTTCCACATCCAGGTTCTTATAGGCAAACCCCCGGTATTCAAGCAACGCGATTTTACCGTCGAGTTTGGCGGTGATGTCGGCGATGCGGACGCCTTGCCCTTTGATGTCGGCATCCATGCTGATCACACCCATTCCGGGAGTAAGGGTCAATTTGCCTATATCGAAACGGTTGGTGTTGATGTGGCCGCTATATCCGTATGCGTTGGTGCGGTCATCAAACTTCACGTTGATGTCCGATGAGATGTAGCCGATTCCGGTTTGGATATTTCCGTAGGCGACGAAATCCGTAAAGAATCCTGTGAACTTACCTTGGAATTGGACATCGCCGAGGCAATCGAGGTTATCAGGCAACTGAAGACGTTCTCGTTCATGGAACGGATAGAGAACCAGCTGTTCAGCATCCGCAACACAGGTTCGGATATCTCGGGCCTGTATATCCAAGTATGTATCATCGACCTCCGGCAAACCGGTGATGGCAAAACTACCGGTGAATGTAGATCGTTTCCCCCATGCCAACCGGACATCTTTCCCTTTGAATTTACTCACTGTTCCTTTGAACAAACCCTCGACGTTAAGATCCAGATCCATCCCTATCAGTTCATCCGTGAAAAACGCGATGTCATCGGAAGATATCCGGGAAGGCTTGACCTGTCCTTTCCAACGGACCTTGGTGATGAAGTCGTCGAAATCATCCCAGGACGCGTACTGAAAATCAAGATCGCCTTTCAATTGAGAACGGTCCGTGGATGCCTCAAGCTCTTCCACCCGGATCTCCTGGTCGCATACGAGTGTGTTACCGCTAAACCGCAGCACGTTGAAACCCGATTTTTCACGGAAAGCCAATCGGTCTATTTGAGCGAAAATGGAATCTTCGTGGACACGCAGGTCATGGATATCCCCTTTCACACCGGTAACCTCCAGGTGGGAAAAGTCTACGCCTGTGGCGAGCGGCTGTTCGTTGTAATCATGATAGGTGAACCGGAAACCATCCAATTCCACCTCCTTAACAGAAATCTTCCACGGCGCAGAGCCGGAAGGCGTCGTATCGGTCGAAGAAAAATAGTCTAAGAGAAAGTATAAGTTGTCGTGGGGTTTCCCTTTCGTATGAAGCAACTGAAAATAGCCATCCTCCAACGTGAGCTTACGGATGTCGAGTTGACGTTTTTCCGTGGAGATATCATCAATGGCGACCGCCAATTCATCGAACCAAAAGAGTGTATCCTTCTGCTGATCTTCGACATACACCTCGTGGAGAACAGCGCTAGAGAAGAAACGCAACGAAACCCGGCCAACCGTAATCTTGCTGTTTGTCTCGGAACTGATGTAGGCGGTCAGCCGTCGGGCCAACCAAGTCTGAAAGCCATCGGTCTGGATGAGCAGAAACAACAAGCCCACCAGGAATGCTAACGTTCCGACGAACCAGAGCAGTATGC
>CAYWDY010000264.1:0-1096 GCA_964455985.1 uncultured Flavobacteriales bacterium | reverse complement strand
TTGAATTCTAGATTAGCGGATATAACGTGCCAACAGACGGTATTCTTTTATTGAGCATCGAGTCCTCCTGCGACGAAACGTCAGCGGCGGTGATGCGTGATGACGTGGTACTTTCCAACGTTATCGCGGGTCAGGACCTGGTCCACCGCTACTACGGCGGGGTGGTGCCGGAACTGGCCTCACGGGCGCATCAGCTGAAGATCGTTCCTGTCGTGGAAGAAGCGCTGCTTCAGGCAAATATAACGAAAAACGACCTTCGTGGCGTGGTTGTCACGCGCGGTCCAGGCCTGATGGGCTCACTGCTGGTTGGCGTATCCTTTGCCAAATCGCTTGCCCTTTCCCTGAACATTCCACTCATCGACGTCAACCACATGCAAGGGCACGTCTTGGCACACCTGATCCGTCGCACGGATACAGCCTACGAGCCTCCCTCCTTTCCGTTTTTATGCCTGACCGTCTCCGGCGGCCATACGCAACTGGTTCGTGTGAACAGTCCGTTGGACATGCATGTGATCGCTGAGACTTTGGATGATGCTGCCGGAGAAACCTTCGACAAGGCGGCCAAAGTACTTGGTCTTCCCTACCCCGGTGGCCCGTTGATTGACCGCCATGCTCGGCAAGGAAATCCACATGCTTTCGTTTTTCCCAAGCCCCATGCACCCGGATTAGGATTCAGCTTCAGTGGGTTGAAAACGGCATTCCTTTACTTCCTGCGGGACAAGACCGCAGAGGATCCTGGCTTTGCAGAAAAACACCTGGATGACATTTGTGCTTCGCTGCAATTCACCATCGTTTCCATCCTGATCGAAAAGTTAGAGAAGGCTGTGGAGCAGGAAGGTATCCGGGACGTAGCTATCGCCGGAGGCGTGAGCGCCAACAGCGGTTTACGCGAGGCGCTGGTTTCAGCCGGTAACAGAAACGGATGGCGGGTCTTTATACCGCCTTTCGATTATTGTACCGATAACGCGGCCATGATCGGCATAGCAGGGTATCATAAATACGTAGCCGGATTGTTTGCTCCTCTGTCCATCGAAACGATGGCTCGCATGCCCTTCTGATTATCATTCATGAAAAAACTACTTTCTGTCCTTTACTT
>CAYWDY010000263.1:0-3634 GCA_964455985.1 uncultured Flavobacteriales bacterium | reverse complement strand
CCCGCCGTAACGCATCGTGGTTGATTCTGCGTGTGTGGTAGTGATCAGGGTGAATATGTCTTGCGTGAAATCACCGCTTCCCTCGTGATCCAGCCCTTCCATAGACAAATAGAATCCCAGCGAACGGTCGTCATAAATCAAGCGTGTATTTTTCAACGCATACGATGAGAGTTTCGCTTTAAACGTAGTGGCAGAAGGTGGTGTGGTAGCCGTATCGGTAGACGGAATGGCAATATCCCAATTCATCAGCCCGGTAGAATCCACTTGCAATTGGATCAAGGCATCCTCCAGCGATACCGAACGAATTCGGATTTCATCGCCTTTAATGACGCTCATGAGGTCAACCGTCACACCCAACGAAGACGCGGCCAGTAGTGTATCACCGTCAAAGGGTGCTTTATTGACGACGGACAAATCTTGCAGACGGATAGACAGATGAGGAAACTGTCGGATGAGGGACAAGTCCACGTCCTTGAATTCCAACGTAGCCTGAATGGATCGGTTCGCCTGTTCTTTGACAAGCGAGACAATCTTGTCCTTGAACAGAAATGGAATTGAAACCAATGCCAGGAGGAGTACGAAGAGAACGACTCCTGTCCAAATCAATATTTTTTTCATGTGGAAGATGGGTGATAAACAGAATCCAAGTGCGCTACTTGGGAAGAAAGGTTAAGCAATAAAAAATCAGCTAGTGTCAGGGCGGTCATGGCTTCTACGATAGGAACTGCACGAGGAACCACACACGGGTCATGGCGTCCTTTCGCTTCCAAGGTTACCGCCTCTCCCCGACTGTTCACGGTATCCTGCTGTTGAGACAGGGTTGAAGCCGGCTTGAAGGCTACTTTGAAAAGTATATCCATGCCGTTTGAGATACCGCCTTGAATGCCCCCGGAGTTATTGGTACGAGTAGTTACCTGACCATTCGCTCCTGCTATGAACGGATCGTTATGTTCGATACCGGTCTGGGATGTGCCGGCAAAACCGCTACCGAATTCAAAGCCATGAACGGCATTGATACCTACCATCGCTTCAGCCAAACGGGCAGATAATTTATCGTACACCGGTTCCCCCAACGCAGGCAACACTCCGGCCACGACGCCTTGAATCACACCACCGCAGGAGTCACCGGCTCCTTTCAGTTCTTTGATCCGTTCAATCATTTTCGCGGCTGTGGTCGCATCCGGACAACGAACGATATTGGCATCAACCGCATCCGAAGCAACAAAATCGGTCATCGGTGTCGCTTCGATTCCTCCAATGGCCGTGACATACGCGCTGATACGCACCCCATACCTCGCGAGCAACTGACGCGCGATAGCGCCTGCCACCACTCGGACAGCCGTTTCACGGGCCGAAGAACGGCCACCTCCCCGGTGATCCCGGATTCCGTACTTGGTTTGGTAGGTGTAATCCGCATGCGAGGGACGATACACATCCTGGAACGGATCGTAGTCATCCGATCTGGCGTCGCTATTCCTAAGGATAAAAGCGATGGGTGATCCCAACGTTTTACCATCAAGAATTCCGGACAGGAATTCCACGGAATCCGTTTCCTGACGGGCTGTAGTAACTTCCGATTGACCGGGCCTTCGCCTAGCGACTTCACGCTGGACGGCTTCCATGTCAAGGGTAAAACCGGCAGGGAACCCATCCAGCACGCCGCCAACGACGGGGCCGTGTGATTCGCCAAACGAAGTGATTCGGAGCAGTCTGCCCCAGGAATTTCCAGCCATAATGGTTGAAGGTACAGGTTGCTAACCCAGGGTTAGCGTTACCTCCTGACTTGTATCAACGAAAGGTTGTTAATCCTGATTCGCCTTTTCAGACCCGGAAATAGTCGTCCCATTAGGACCAAGAGCTCAATTAACCAGATGCGGTTAAACAGCTTTTGCAGCTTTAGTTTTTGACGGAGTTCCCCTTCTAATTTGGCGTAGATTTCCTGGTCGTAACGACACAGGAAAGCTTCTGAAAAATCTTGGTTGTGAAAGGACTGGATCGCCACCTCAGCTGCCTTTTTCCCACTCAGCATGGCATTACCGATGCCTTCCCCGTTCAACGGATCAATAAGAGAGGCGGCATCGCCGCAACACAACAGGTTGGCAGCTGAAATCGGAAGTCGCTTACCGCCCAATGGCAAACCGAAGCCTCGGATTCTGTCGAGCATGACGGCAGAGCGAAACCGATCTCGTAACGTGGGGGTTTCCTGAATGATATCGATCAATGATTTTTTTAGGTCGATTTTGTTTCGGGAAATATCCCGACTCAACATACCGAAACCGACATTACAGGCACCGTTTGAAAGCGGGAAAATCCAGAAATAGCCAGGCAGACGACCTTTGATCAGATGGATTTCCAAGAGTCGCGATCCAATTGTTTGTTCCACGCCGGTGAAATAGGCTCTGACTGCTCCGGAATGGAAATCGGGATCTACGGTACGTTGAAAACAATGGCGGACCATGATGGAATGTGCACCGTCACAGGCAATCACCAGTCGGGCCCGAAAGTGATGTTCTTTGGAGAACAGACTAAACCCATCCGGTGAGCGATCCACTCGCTGAATCGCCGTGCCGGTAAAAAGTGCTATCGCCGGTGATTGGGATACGGCATGATAAAGGAATCCGTCAAAGTCAACCCGGGTAGCAATAAGTCCGGTTCGTACGAAGTGGGCGGTGACCGATCGGCCTGATGGTGCAACCAATTTCCATCCTTCCGCCGGCTGAACAAACGACTGATTTTTCAACGCATCGGCAAGTCCGGGATCGATGGATTCCAGCACCCGCAAGGCTCGTCCTCCAATGGCATCGCCGCAAATCTTGTCACGCGGAAACTCCTGCTTGTCCAGCAACGCGATCCGCAGGCCACTGTCCCTCAAGGCCAAAGCACAAGCGGTGCCTGCAGGACCGGCACCCAGGATGATGATATCGAAATGGTGTTCCGTAGGGTAAGCGGTTTATTGTTACTTTCGCTGCGAATCTAACAACAAATCGTGGCCGTTTTACTCCGAAACATCCGGTGGTTGGTGCATATCGAAGCAGATCCGACAACAATCCGTCGAGGATCATCGATGAATGACCTGCAGGTTCTGGAACATGCGTTTCTCCTTTGGCAAGACGACACGATCTTGGATTTCGGTCCGGAGAATTCCGATACAATACATCGATTTACTGCCCTATATCCGGGATTAGAGTGCTGGGACGCCGGCGGCGGTGCGGTATTCCCTTCTTGGTGTGACGCCCATACGTATGTCGTTTTTGCCGGTAGCCGGGAGCAGGAATTTGTCGACCGCATCAACGGCCTGACCTACCAGGAAATCGCTGTTCGTGGCGGTGGAATTCTTAACTCCGCCCGTAAACTCCGGGAAGCGACCGAGGATGATTTGTACGAGCAAGCGAAAAGCCGCTTGCAGGAAATGATGCGGATGGGAACCGGAGCCGTGGAAATCAAAAGCGGATACGGACTGGATCTGGAAAGTGAGATGAAAATGCTTCGCGTCATCCGCAAGTTGGCCGCTACCCTACCGCTCACGATCAAATCTACGTTCTTGGGTGCACACGCAGTTCCGGCCGAGTTCGCTGGCCGCAAATCCGAATACGTTCATGCCTTGATTAACGAATGGATTCCCGCCATTGCCAAG
>CAYWDY010000262.1:0-3639 GCA_964455985.1 uncultured Flavobacteriales bacterium | reverse complement strand
ACCCATCCTTACACGCACGCTGAAGGCTTCGATGCCGGTATTCGTTTGGGCATGACCGCTACCCAAGTTGCCGGAGACCAATTGCAAGGTTTTGATAAGGCCGGATTGGCAGGCGGTTTCTTTGTGTCCCGTGAGCTTGGTCGAAAGACAGGCATGTCTTTGGAAATGCTGTACGTACAGAAGGGCAGCCGCAAGCCTGTGAATGAACTAGACAACACCTATTACCGGATGCGGTTGAATTACATCGAGGTTCCGGTACTCTTTCGCTGGCACGCTACACGCAAGATGACGGTCGAGGCCGGTCCTTCTTTTGGTGTATTGGTTTTCGCAGAGGAAGACAACGAAATCGGGGTCATTCAGGGTGCACCGCCTTTCCGAAACAACGAGTGGTCCTTTCACACGGGCCTTTCCTACGCATGGGCTGAGTCCTGGGCGGTAGATGTCCGGTATGGTTTTTCTTTACTTCCTGTACGTCCGTTTACCCAGTCCTATTACTACAGCTACTGGGACCGCGGGCAATTCAATGCGGTAATTGAGTTGACGCTCAGACGTACCTTCTGACGGACGGCTGTCACTCAATTCGTATATTCGTTGCTCAATATTATGCCGATGGCAGGTTCAACCCATCATACTCACTTCTCTTGGATCGACAGCCCACCCATTGATCAGGTCGGCGTGGAGGAACGCGTTTCCCGACTCAATAAGCGAAGCATTAAGAAATCATCTAAGCTGGCCGCCTTGCACATGGCGATGGGCATGCTGGATCTTACCACGTTGGAAGCCAAGGACACTCCTGGCAAGGTGCGACAGCTTTGTCTCAAAGCCATGCATCCGCACCCCGGCGCTCCTCCCGTGGCAGCGGTTTGCGTTTACCCTACGCTTGTCAGAGTAGCTAAGCAGACCTTGGAAGGTTCATCCGTGAAAGTAGCTGCCGTCGCTACTGCTTTTCCCAGTGGAATGTCCACCCGGAAAGTCAAGCTCGAAGAGACCCGTTTTGCCGTGAACGAAGGAGCCGATGAGATAGACATGGTCATTTCCCGCGGACACTTCCTCGCCGGTGAATTCAATTATGTGTTCGACGAGATCGCTGCCGTAAAAGACGCGTGCGGCGATGCCCATCTCAAAGTGATTCTGGAAACCGGCGAGTTGAGTACGTTGGATAATGTTCGGCGCGCCAGCGACCTGGCCATGGCTGCGGGCGCCGACTTCATCAAGACCTCAACTGGAAAAATACAGCCAGCCGCCACACTCCCTGTGACCCTGGTGATGCTTGAAGCAATACGGGATTATCACTATGCTACGGGTAAGATGATCGGTATGAAACCCGCCGGCGGTATTGCTACTTCCAAACTTGCCTTGCAATATCTGGTCATGGTCCGTGAAACCCTGGGACAAGCCTGGTTGACCCCTGATTTGTTCCGTTTCGGTGCCAGCTCACTGGCCAATGATATCCTGATGCAACTGGTCAAAGAACAGACCGGGGTGTATCAAAGCATTGATTATTTCTCCAAAGACTGATCGTTTCTCGCGATACCTGCTATGAAATCAAAAAACAAGAAAACGGCACCGCTCCGCTTCCGCGGAGGTTGGGAGTATGCTCCTGCTCCGGAGAGCAGCGATCACGTTCGACTTCAGCCCTCGTATGACCTATTCATCGATGGACGATTCGTCGCTCCTTCGGGCGGAAAATACTTTGATACCCTGAATCCGTCTACCGAAAAGAAAATCGCTTCCGTAGCTGAAGCAGAAGCCTCGGATGTAGACAAGGCAGTTCGGGCCGCCCGAAAAGCTTTTCAAGGACCGTGGGGTAAGATGCCTGCCAAGGAGCGGGGTAAGTACATCTTCCGCATTGCTCGAATGCTTCAGGAGCGGGCCCGTGAACTGGCGGTGATCGAATCCATGGATGGCGGTAAACCTATCCGCGAATCGCGTGATATCGATGTGCCGCTCGCTGCCGCGCATTTCTTCTATTATGCCGGATGGGCTGATAAGTTGGCGTACGCCTTACCCGGAGCTGAGGCTCGACCGGTAGGGGTTGCCGGTCAGATTATCCCTTGGAATTTTCCATTGCTTATGGCCGCTTGGAAAATCGCTCCTGCTCTGGCAGCGGGTAATACGGTGGTGCTGAAGCCTGCTGAGACAACGCCATTGACAGCGCTGAAGCTGGCTGAAATCATTCAGGAGGCCGATCTTCCTCCGGGAACGGTAAATATCATTACCGGTGCCGGTGCCACCGGTGCGTCGTTGGTCGGTCATCCGGGCGTCGATAAGGTCGCCTTCACCGGTTCGACAGAAGTGGGAAAGATCATTCAGCAATCGCTCGCCGGAACCGGCAAGAAATACACGCTCGAGCTGGGGGGCAAGGCGGCGAACATCATCTTTGAAGATGCACCGATCGATCAGGCTGTCGAAGGAATCATTAACGGCATTTTCTTCAATCAGGGTCACGTATGTTGTGCCGGCTCTCGACTCTTCGTGCAGGAATCCGTGATGAGCACAGTTGTTCGGAAGCTGAAAGACCGTATGGAAACGCTGGTGGTGGGTGATCCGCTCGACAAGAACACGGACATCGGGGCCATCAATTCCTCTATGCAGCTGAAAAAAATCCGTCAGTATTTGAAGGTCGGTCAGCAGGAAGGTGGAACCTTGTACCAGCCGGATTGCCCGGTTCCCTCTAAGGGCTATTGGTGTCGTCCATCTTTATTCACCGGTGTTTCACAGTCCTCGCGTGTCGTTCAGGAAGAGATCTTCGGTCCGGTACTCACCATACAATCGTTCCGCACCATCGAAGAAGTGTTGGAGAAAGCCAACAACATTCCGTACGGCCTCAGCGGAGGAGTATGGACGGATAAAGGTTCCAGGATTTTCAAAGTCACCCAACAACTTCGTGCCGGGGTCATCTGGGCCAATACCTATAATAAATTCGATCCTACATCTCCCTTCGGCGGCTACAAAGAGAGCGGAATGGGACGTGAGGGCGGACTTCATGGCTTACTGCCTTACTTGCAACACGTTTGATCATCATGGCGAAAACATCAACCCAACTGGCCGAATCTTCCCGCATAGGTGTACTAAAAACCTATAAGCTGTACATCGACGGTAAATTTCCCCGTACGGAGAGCGGTCGCTATTCGATTTTTTTGGATAGCCGCAAGCAGCCGCTGGCCAACATCTGCGTAGCCTCCCGCAAGGATTTCCGGGAAGCGGTGGTCGCTGCTCGAAAAGCCCAGCCGGGTTGGGCTTCACGAACGGCGTACAACAAAGGTCAGATACTTTACCGGATCGCAGAAATGCTGGAAGCACGACGTGACCAGTTCATCGCCGATTTGAAGCAACAAGGCTTGACGGCTTCCTCAGCAGAACAGGAAGTGAATGTGGCCGTCGATCGTTTGGTATACTACGCCGGTTGGTCGGACAAGTACCAACAAGTTTTCAGTGCAGTCAATCCGGTTGAATCTTCCCACTTCAATTTTTCCGTGCTTGAACCCATGGGTGTCGTCGGAGTCATCGCTCCCGAATCATCCGCCTTGGCCGGTTTGGTTTCGGTAATTGCTCCTGCCGTGGTAGGAGGCAATACCGTCATTTTGTTGGCCTCGGAGCGGTTCCCGCTGACTGCCATCACATTCAGCGAAGTGTTGC
>CAYWDY010000261.1:0-3651 GCA_964455985.1 uncultured Flavobacteriales bacterium | reverse complement strand
GTTGAATATTTCTAACAAAGAATCTTTTAGATAACCGCCGATTTTATTTCTTTTAAAGTGGGTTTAGTTTTGGTTCAAAGTTCTGGGTAGGAGGGTAGGATTCAAAAGTTTCAGCTTATATATTTTTAGAGTTAAATTTGTTTTGATAATGAGTGGAAAAATGAGATTAGTATTTTTGTAGAAAAATTTCATAAAATTTTAGAATATACTAAAGTATAGAATTTATTGAAAATCAAGGAGTTTTTAGGGTGGTAAAAAGTGGTAAAAAGTGGATTTTTTTATAAGTGAATAATATACCTGATTTATATACTATTTTTGGGGGTTAAGGGGTTGGAGATCGGATGAGAGAACTTTGGCTATTAGAATCTTGGCTGGCTGGAAGTGGACTCTGGAAAGAAGCTTTTCAGGTGGGAGAATTGGGCAGAGTTTCTCTGGAAGAGGTTGAAGACCTGGATGAAATTAAGGGACGGGCTCATAGGGCTTTTGTGGGAATCTGTCAACTTTATTTGGATAGCTTGAGAGATTTAGGAATTATTTTAGAGGCCGGTTTTTTAAAGTCGGCGGGGGAAGAGGTTCAGATTCTGGGGCCGAAAGGTCCCGAAGAAATGGTCGGTATCTTGGAAGATTTAGAGTGGAAGGGAAAGAGATTTCATCTTTGGTATGATGACTTTGTTGATTTGGTTGAGGAAGTGTTGGGGATTATGAGGGGAGAAGCGGCTCATCGGTTGCTAACCGATTTCTTAGCCTCCACTTCCGTTCAAACCAGACCTGGACATAACTTTGATCTCACCATGGAATATCTTTATAAAATGATTCTGGCAGAGTCCAAAGCCGGCTTTGAAGATTATTTAAAATTATTGGCCCCATCTGCTGAAGGATCCAAGGAAGAGAGATTTGAGGCAAAGAGGGAAAGATTGGAAGGGGCTGGATTGGGGGAATCCTACCTAAAGCCTGGAGAGAGATTTATGGGTCATGGGATCAAGGAAGTGGATCTAAACTTGGCTCGTGTTATGAGGGGGGAAGATATTGTAGGTCCTAAGGTCGGTCCTTTTGCTCGTGGATTAAGATTGGATTATTCCTCCTCTCCTACTGACCGTCATGTGGCCAGAATTTTATTGGGCAAAGAATCTCCAAGCAGCAAGGGAGATTTTATTAAGGCTCGTCAGGTTATGGAGGAAATTTCCAGGGTTACCGGATTACCCATTCTGCAGGTTCAGTCTGCTGTTTGGTGTGCCAACTTAGTTTTAACTGGTAAGCCTGTGGAAAGTTATAATGAAATTGTAATTTCTCGACAAGCAGAATTAAGAGATCTGTTACGTCGCGCAGAAGAGATTTATCTCAGAAAATAGGGTTTTAATATCTTTATATCTATTAATTTTTGAGTATCAAATAAACTAGGTTTTTTGGAGTGATTTATGTTAAAAGAATTAGTTAAAATTGCCAATCGTCTAGATTCTCTTGGTCTTTCCAAGGAGGCCGATATTTTAGATTCCTACATTCAGAAACTTGCAGAAGATGTGGAGCTTGGAGGAATGTCTAAGGATGATCCTTATCAAGAGTTTCTTAGAAAACAGAGATTTCAAGATGTTGCCCAAAGAGCACAATCTGAAAAATATAATCAGAGGGAAATGTCTTTAGCTGAAGAAATCTCTAAAGATGTTCTTTCTAAAATTCCAGATTACCTAAGAACAAGTGAGGCAACCTTTAAAGATATGTTCATGAGATCCTGGTCCACCAAAGAGCCAGTTAGAACTGGAATTCCTCCTCAAATTTGGAAGGATACTGGTTCTGATATGGCCAAAAAAATGTGGGACAAGTATGGTCAATCTAGCACTACAGACTTCGGAGGAACAAAGCCAAAGCCACAGGGTATGCATGCCGAACCCGCTAAGACTGGTTGGGATAGATATGTAACTCAGTTAAGAGGTGGAGACAAGGTAAAAGAAGCCTGGCTCAAATATGTAGATGCCGGTATGCCAGAAGTTGACAAGAGCTTTAAGAGCTATGTTGAGTGGTACAACTCAAGAAAGAGAACTGATTGGGGTGGTCAGCATGCTTCACCAGATCAGGTTATAAAGCTTCTACAGAAGGAAATTACTGAATCTGAGGCAGGCACTGAACCAACATCAAGCATGATGCCAAAAGATGTTGAGTTTGGTGGACCAGAAAGATTAAAGACATTCTTCTAAAAGATAGATTAGTGTCCAGCCGAACGGGGGCCTTAAGGCCCCCGTTATTATTTTGCTCAAAATATTATCTTAGACTCTAGAGGAAATTTTTCTTATATTTGGCAACTCTCTCGAAGAGAGTTTTCTTTTAGAACCAACTATCTTTCCACTTTTACTAACCAAGGCTGCCAAGCTGCCAGTTTCAATTCCTAGGTGCAGATGTGGAGGCATCTCTTTTGTGCTTGGTTGCCCAACATATGCTAACAGCTCTCCCACTCTAATTGAATCACCATCACTAACCTGGGGATTATCAGTATGCGTATAGAATAAGTTAGGATAACCATCTTTACCAGAGACAGATATCTGTGTGCCATATATTTTGGGTCCACTGCTGCTAGTTCTGACTCTAGAAACTGTTCCATCGGATAGTGAGTATATTGGTGTTCCAACTGGAGCAAAAATATCTATAGCACTATCAGATTCCCAGTTTCCAAGTTTTCTATTTGCATGACTAGCCCCAAGTGGCTCATCATAGTTCCACTTGGGAGTAACTCCTCCAAATAAGCTATCAGACACGTCTGATGCTGGTTTGCCAGAAAACTCTTTTGTTTGTGGTTTAGATGTGGCAGACTCTTGATCTGATGACCACCAATCAACTACATTCTTGCTAGTTACATCTTCTCCAAAAAGATCTTTATCTCCAGAAGAATAGAGTATGCCATTTGCCTTTAACTCCTTATTAATTGATCCAAACATATCTACGAGCTTTATCAGTCCACTCTTCTCTTGTTCATTTTGTGGACTCCAAGAAACTCCTTGTCCATTTGGAATTCTGACTCCTTGCGGACTCTTTGATTTGAAAAATTCAGTCAATTCCTCTGAGTTTTCTTGACTTAGATCTTCACCATAAATGTATTCGGCAATCCCTACGGGTAACTCTTCGGAACTTTTGTTTGCCGCTACTCCCATAAAAACCTTCCAAGATAGAGGGTCTTCTTTTGGTTTTGCCATCAGTCCATATTTCTTACCGGAAATGGAAAATATGGAGAGCACGTTACCAAAATCATCAAGCCAAAATTTTATCAATTCTGAGTTTGGCTGAGCAGATGCTGTTTTAATTAATCTAATAATCATATTATATTATTTTTACCAAATTATTTAATGAATTATGGTTGAGTTGAAATTTTATCTATAAAGATAAAACTGCTAATAGTATTATGAATATTAGCTGATATTATTTAATATAATACTAAACAAATCTGGAGATTAAAATGATAAGAGAATTGATTAAGGCAGCTGCCGATTTGGACGAGAGAGGATTTCACGTCGAAGCAGACCTAATGGACAAGATAATTGATAAGGTTTCCGTGAAAATGATCGAAGATGATGGATCTGAAGTAGATGAATATCATTTCGACCTACCTGGTAAAGAAGAAGAAGAAGAAGAAGAAGAAGAAGAAGAAGAAGAAGAAGAAGAAGAAGA
>CAYWDY010000260.1:0-3654 GCA_964455985.1 uncultured Flavobacteriales bacterium | reverse complement strand
GCACCCCTCGACTCCCGCAAGTATGCAGGACAAGTTCCGCTCGGGGTGCAAAACTAACACTGTTCACTCGCTCTGTTTCTGATTCTGTTTCTGGTTTTATTAGTATCTTCCTTCTATTACGAGTTCGTATCGTGGCCAAGGGAAAGCGCCCAATTCCGTTAGTCCGAATAATTACTAACTGTTTCATTCTTGAAAATGAAACAGCTCTTTTCCACGAAATGATAGTTATTTTTGGACCTTATGCGGTTGGGCGAAAGAGGTATAAAATAGATACATAGTTTGAGAGCAACTATTCAATTCCGGTCATCATTCCAGAGAAGTTACGAGAAACTACGGAGTGGCCGCGTGTTTCTATGGATCGGTGTGCTGATCCCTGTCGTTTGTTTGAGTGCTTGCCAAGGAAAACATGAACCGCACGAAGGGGCGGTTCACACATCTGAGTCGGTAAACGAGCCAGTGCAAAGCGAAAAAAAACCAGCCCTTGTTCAATTAGATAAAAATATCCGGACGATTTTTCAGGACCGGAAAGGTGGTTACTGGTTCGGCACAAATGCTGCCGGATTGTTCCGGTATGCCGACGGGACATTAAGAAATTTCACTGCCGCTGATGGATTGTCCGACAATCAGGTCTTGAGTATTCAAGAGGATACAGCGGGGAATATTTGGATAGGAACGGGTGGGTTCGGAGTCACCAAATACGACGGCCAAACCTTCACTACAATAACCCGTGGATTGAACGTTCCGAAGAAATCAAACCCAATATGGAAATCCAATAAAGATGACTTGTGGTTTTTTGCAGGTGACGGTGTGTTCCGATACGACTATATCAAGCTACACCATTATCCCTTTGAACTCGGTCGCACGAGTTCAAGCTCGAAAGTACATGATCCTTTTTCACTTTCTCGATTTGCCGTTTATTCCACACTCAAAGACAGAAGAGGAAACCTTTGGTTCGGAACACAAGCGGAAGGTGTTTGTCGCTTCGACGGCAAACACCTGACATGGTTCAAAGAAAAGGGTTTAGCCGGCTCGGCCGTACTTGGCCTCTTTGAAGACAGCAAGGGTAATCTGTGGTTTGGAAATAATGGAGCGGGGTTGTTCAGATATGATGGGAATACGCTGGTGAATATCACCGAAGCGGCCGGACTTTCTAATCCTGACTTCAAACTCTCCGGGAAATCCGGTCCAGGAACCCTGTCACGGGTTTATTCGATAAACGAAGACCTTATCGGAAATATCTGGGTTGGAACCGTCGACGCCGGTGTATGGAAATACGACGGCAACCGCTGGGTGAATTACGCTACGAATGATGATTTAGGCCTACAGGCCGTTAACACGATTTTCAGAGATCGTGCTGGGGAATTATGGTTCGGAACAGACCGTAATGGTTTATTCAAATTCAACGGTTCAACATTCCTTCCCATCGTAATTCCATAAGGCGAGAGCAGCGAAAATAGATTAACGCATCTTCCTAACTGTCAGTACTCCAACCAATCCCATCTCATGAAGAAAATAATAGTAGTGGCTGGTGCCACCGGAAATTTAGGCGGAAAAATTGTCGCGGCCTTGTTGGCTAAGCAAGCCGAAGTAAGAGCTCTTGTACGGCCCACGACGGATAGTCAAAAAATAAAGGTCTTGGAACAACAAGGTGTCAAGGTATTTCGGGTGGACATCCAAAATAAAGGAGAGCTCGTCGCGCCTTGTATCGGGGCGGATTGTTTCGTGTCTGCGGTAGCGGGTTTGCGCGAAACGGTTATCGATGCTCAACGTTTATTTTTGGATGCGGCTGTCGAAGCCCACGTTCCTCGCTTTATACCCAGCGATTATTCTATTGATTTCACCAACCTGATAGTAGGTCAAAACAGAAATCTGGATTTCCGGCGTGAGTTCCATGCCTATTTAGACCAAGCTCCTATCAAAGCCACTACCATTTTCAACGGGCCCTTTATGGACCTATTGACTACGGATATGCCGTTGATATTAGTCAAGAAAAAACAGATTTTATGTTGGGGCAATCCCGATCAGCTGATGGAGTTTACCACCACGGATGACGTTGCCCGATTCACAGCAGAAGCGGCCTTGGACGGGAAGGCACCTCGTTACTTGCGAATTGCGGGCGATAGACTTTCGTGCAACGACTTCGTGGAGTTGCTCTCTGTACTTACCCATGAAAAATATAAATTGTTCCGTCCGGGTGGTATAGGACTTTTAAATGTGCTGATACGTATGACGCGCTTCTTTTCGCCCTCTAAAAATGAGTTATATCCAGCCTGGCAGGGCATGCAATACATGAGGGATATGATGGAAGGCCGAATCGTTTTTCAGAAATACGATAACGACAGGTATGCTGATTTGAAGTGGACATCGGTAAGGGAATTCTTGATGAAGTCCGAGTTGCTTGCTGGTCAGTCGGGTTAAGGAAAAGTAGGCAGCAACAAATCGGCTTTCTGAGGCGAAATAGCTCATGGAATTCACCAGCTGAACCGCTGTAGCTTCGACGTTTAAGCTTTCAAGGCCGCGTTAGTCTCGCTTCACCCGCCATTCCAATTTGGATCTCACCTGGTGAGCAGTCCATTGGATAAAGCGCTAAAAAAAGGGGGGCAGCGATTTTCGCTTTACAACTTATTACTACTTTTAAGAGGCATTTAAAGGTTTAATAAATATAAATACGAAACAGCATACGGCTATTAACGCGTTATGTGCAACCCTATAAGACTACCAAACTAACCTTTGACAAGTTTGACAGTCTTACATTAAACTTTTGCAAAATGAAGAAAATATTATTAGTAATCTGTTTATACTTTATTACCCTGACTTATTGCTTCGGGCAAACAGATATTTATGATAGCATATATGTTGGCAACGTATGGAGAAATTTCAACATACATTTACCAACCGGCTATAATTCAAATACAAATTATCCATTAATTTTAGGTTTGCATGGAGGGCAACAGGCTACGTCAAGCTCGCTAGGTTGGACAGCATTTGCATATCAGAGTAAACTCTCTGAAAAAGCTGACAGTTCTGTTTTTATTGTAGTCTATCCTGAAGGAAGAGTTTTCAATCAAAATCGGTCATGGAATGCAGGTAATTGCTGTCCTCCTGCAACAAATCTAAACTTTGATGATGTTGGTTTCATTGATAATTTATTAGACACATTATTCTCAAATTATTCAATTGACACAACACGAGTTTATGCAACAGGTTCATCAAATGGCGGTATGCTCTGCTACAGACTAGCTTGCGAACTGAGTCATCGTTTTGCAGCAATAGCCCCAAATGCATGTTCCCAAATGTATTTTCCCTGCAATCCGACAAATAAAATCCCAATTATTAGCTTTCATTCAAAAGTTGACCCGATTGTATTTTACAATGGCGGTATGGGTGGTGCAACGCCTTTGACAACAATAAATTTTCCCTCACAGGACAGTACAATGAATTTATGGACACAGACAAATAATTGCCAGTCAAGAGACACAATTATAAATGGAAATGGAACGAATTACGACTTCATTAAAATACATAACTGTTCATGTAATGTAGAAATTCATCATTATGCCACCACTGACGGTAGTCATAGTTGGCCAGGCGGAAATCCGAACAACAATCCTGTTTCAAGTCAAATTAGTGCGACTGATTTACTTTGGTCTTTTT
>CAYWDY010000259.1:902-3661 GCA_964455985.1 uncultured Flavobacteriales bacterium | reverse complement strand
AATTGGACGGCGCAAACCGACAGCATGAAGTGGTGGGTCGGACTCCGCTCGCAGTTCTGCCGTTCGCAGTTGCAATCGGCGTTCTCGTTGCCCGTATCCAATCGCTTGGGATTGCAGGTTTCCGATACGCTGAAAGGCAACATCCAGGTTAACACCATCCGACTGGATCGCCATACGCCGCGTACGTCCAATTACACGTTTCCATGGGCAGGCTACTATTACGCCGGTGTACCTGTTCCTCTGACAGCGATAGCCAAACCCGGATTCAAGTTTCTCCATTGGCTGCCCTCCATGGATACCAGCCGATCAATCATCCTGAACATGAACTCGGATACCCTGCTTACCGCGGTATTCGATATAGATCCCAACTACCGACCACCGCTTCCGTTGGTCATCAACGAGGTTCAAACCTCTAACTTGGCGAATGTCGCTGATAATTACGGCGAGTACGACGATTGGATCGAAATCTACAATCCGAATGCTGATACCGTGGATGTAGCCGGTTGGTATTTATCGGACAATCTGGTTCTTCCTACCCGCTTCCGCTTTGCCAGCGGATCGGATTCCACGAAGATTCCTCCTTACGGGTATCTCTTGGTGTGGGCGGATGATGATCGGGAACAAGGACTGTTGCACACGAACTTCAAATTCAATGCTTCCGGTGATCTCATCATGTTGTATCGGCCCGACGGCGAAACGTTGGCGGATTCCATCTCTTTCCCGAATATCGGAACCGATCTCTCCTTCGGTCGACGCTACGACGCTTCGCAGGATTGGGTGACATTCACCAACTCCACGCCCAATGCTACCAACATGGAAGTCACGGCGGCTCCGATATTCATCAACGAGCTCATGACGTCGAACACCTCATTTTTGATGGACGAAAACCAGCAGTACGACGATTGGATCGAGTTGTATAATTCGTCTGCCGATACGGTGGACTTCTCCGGATGCTTCATCAGCGATGATCCCGCTAATCCTAAGAAGCACCGCTTCCCCGTGGGTAGTGACTCGTTGAAAATTCCGCCCTACGGTTTCCGACTGCTGTGGGCTGACGGTGAACCGGGCCAGGGAGTCCTGCATCTTCCGTTCACTTTGTCCTCGACCGGCGAATCCGTTTACCTATTCCGCCAGAACGGAGACTCCCTGATTGACTCGGTTGTTTTTGGTCCCGTTGCTACCGATGATTCGTATGGCAGGAGTTACGATGGAAGCCCTTCGTGGATCGTGTTCACCACACCCACTCCCCGTCATACCAACCAGGAGATTCCGTCGGGACAGTTGATCATCAACGAAGTGTTGACGGTCAACGTGAATTCGGTCACCGATGATTTCGGGGAACATGATCCTTGGGTGGAACTATTCAATCCGGGTAATGATACCATCGATCTGGCAGGTTGGTTCATGACAGAAGATGTTGGTCATCCGGATCGGTTCCGTTTTCCACATGGAAGCACAGACACACGCGTGGCTCCCGGTGAGCACAAACTGGTTTGGTCCGACTCACGCACCGATCAGGGCGCTCTCCATCTGAATTTCACGTTGCCGATTTCAAACGGCTGTGTGGAGTTGCTCAAGCCCGACCAGGTTTCTTATGGTGATGTACATTGTTATACCGCTCCTCTTGCTGATCAGTCTGTGGGACGGTCGCACGACGGAGGACCATTATGGATTGATTTCACAGTTCCCACACCGGCTGCTGTGAACTGGTTGTATACGAACGAGGCGGTACTCATCAACGAATTGCAGGCGGACAACCGCACTACGATTTCTGATGCCGCCGGACAATTCGATCCTTGGATCGAATTGTATAATCCGAATAGCGATACGCTGAATCTGGAAGGATGGTACATTACGGATGATCCGTCAACGCCGAACAAGTATCGCTTCGGGTATGATAACGATTCCCTGAAAATTCCTCCGCAAGGATTCCGACTCTTGTGGGCCGATAACGAGTTGAGCCAAGGCGTTCTCCATGTGGGTTTCCGATTGTCAATCAACCCGTCGTGTGTCGTGGTAAGCAGACCGGATATCTCGTTCTCCGATTCGGTGTGTTATCCGCTTACCATGGCAGACCATTCGTGGGGTAGAATGTTTGATGGAACTACGCCTTGGATGGAATTCTCCATTCCTACACCGGACTCCAACAACGTGGATCTCTCTACGGCCGTCATTCAGCCGATTGGAAACTCGAGCCTGAACGTATATCCGAATCCTTCCCGAGGTATGCCTGTTCGTCTCAATATCGCTTCGGATTTCGAAGTCATCGACGATCAGGGAAAAGTCGTCGGGGCCTTCCGGAACACGTCCTTGATTCCTGTTGAGGGATGGCATGCCGGACTCTACCTGCTGCGTACCACACGCGGGGAAATCCTGCGTTTCGTGATCCTCTGAGTCGCCGCCCGAAACCGGGAATTCGCTACCTTCGATGCATGAAATATCCTGCCATCGATTCCTCCCTGTTTATCGAAAACCGTAAGAAGTATTCGGCCTTGCTGAGCGATCATGCCATCGCTTTCTTCAACAGCAACGACGAGATGCCTCGCAACGGCGATGCTAATTTCCTCTTTCGTCAGCAGTCGGATCTGTTCTGGTTGTCCGGGATAGATCAAGAGCAAACCATTTTGGTCATTGCCCCGAATCATCCGATAGCAGAATACCGTGAAATGCTTTTTGTACGCAAGACCAACGAGCATATTGCGGTGTGGGAAGGACACAAGTACACGAAAGAAGAAGCACGTGCCGCTTCCGGCATCGCT
>CAYWDY010000259.1:0-892 GCA_964455985.1 uncultured Flavobacteriales bacterium | reverse complement strand
ATGATTTCCAGGCTGTGTTGCCTGTCCTTATGCATCATTCCTCCACGGTCCATATCAACCTGAATGAGAACGATCGCTTTGTGACTGACGTGCCGTACCGCGATGAACGCTTCGCGGCTACCTTGCGTGCGAAGTATCCGCATCATCGCTACGAGCGCTCCGGACCCTTGATGGCCCGTCTGCGTGTCATCAAATCCGATACTGAAATCAACTTGATGCGTCACGCCTGTGACATCACCGACAAAGCGTTTCGTCGGGTACTGCGTTTCACTAAACCCGGCGTCAACGAATGCGAAATTGAGGCGGAGATCATTCACGAGTTCATCCGTAACCGCGCGAACGGTCATGCTTATACGCCGATCGTAGCCAGTGGCCCCAGTGCATGCATACTGCATTACAACGAAAATAACCGCGCCTGCAACGACGGCGATGTGATTCTTCTGGATTTCGGCGCGGAGTATGCCAACTACGCGGCTGACCTGAGTCGCAGCATTCCGGTCAACGGCAAGTTCACGCCCCGCCAGCGCGACGTGTACAACGCGGTGTTGCGTGTCATGCGTCAGGCTAAAAAACTGTTGACTCCCGGAACCATCATTGCCAAATACCACGAAGAGGTAGGCCGCATCATGGAACACGAACTTATCGGCTTGGGATTACTGAAGGCCGATGAGGTCAGCAAACAAGATCCTAAGGCACCGCTTTATAAAAAGTATTTCATGCACGGTACTTCGCACTTTCTGGGACTGGACGTGCACGACGTCGGAAGCCGCTACGAACCGCTGCAGGCGGGGATGGTCCTCACCTGTGAGCCTGGAATTTATATTCCTGAAGAAGGCTTAGGCATTCGTATCGAGAATGACATCTTGGTCACCAATCAAGGTCCGGTGGATCT
>CAYWDY010000258.1:0-3707 GCA_964455985.1 uncultured Flavobacteriales bacterium | reverse complement strand
TGATCATTATTTACTCCTATGTGAACGCAACGAGGAATTTCGTTGTCGCCAAAATTTTACGAATGTTTTTTAATATCAACTAATAGTAGATTTTTTTTAACTATTATTTATTACTACCGTTCTCCACCCTTCATAATTTAGTGGAATAATTTTTCTAATCTCGCTGGAAGATTCCCCATTATAGACCCAAACTTCCGCAACGGAGCCACCATCATCAGATGATGTTTTTATTTCTATATCTCTATCGCCAAATTCTCCTAAGAGCAATCTGACTATTTCGTCTGGATCTGGTTTTCTTGGATGATTCAATTTGGCCTCCTTATTAGGCATAAATTTTAGTAGGGTATTTATGCTAATATGGTTAATTATATTGGAGGTCAATATGGCTGAACAAGGTCTTAAGGTAAAGGTTCCATTTGGTAAAGTTGCAGCTTTCGTTGCAAAACTTATTATGAAGGCAAAAGACGGTTTTACAAAAGAAGAGGGAGAAGAGATACTCTCTGATTTCCTTCTTCTTATGGCAGAAGTTTTATCTGACAATTTGAAAAAATAAAAAATAATCTTATTATTTTTAGGCAGGTTTATTATCTGCCTTTTTTCTTTTCTGAATTTCCCTATTTAAATACCAAAGTGCTTTTTCTAAATCTTGAATTGGGGCACCTTTATATTCTGATCTGGCAACATACTTCACTACGTTTCCAAGATTAAAACCCAATCCCCAATCTTCAATTGCATCTATTACTTCAATAGATCCAGAATTATAGTGCCTTGGATGGTTTACCTGTGATTCATTTTTTTCGGCTGGCATAAAGTCTCCATAGGAGTTTATACCTCAATTGAAAAATTGAGCCCAGCACATCTTAATTCCCAGCTTAATTTTCTAAATTTTTCCTTTAGAATTTTTTGAGAAATTTTATTGCAGATTGTCCTATTCCAAACCACAACCTCACAAACAGAATCTGTCATTTCTATAGACATCTTTCTGGCTGACATTATCTCATCTTTTATGGTAGGATCATCTGGGTTTGATTTGTATCTTTCGATCATACTCTTTACTGGCAGAATACAAAATTCATCTATAATTGGACCTAAGATTGATTCAATATATTCTTCTGAAACAAACCCTAAAGATATAAATAAATTAAAAAATAAAACAAATAAATATCTGGTTATAAACTTAATCATTTATTTCTTTTACTTTTTTTATAATAGCTATAAAATCATCATGATATCTAAGTGGATTTTTTAGATCAGAGCCCTCTCTTAAAATAAGATCTAGCTCTTCGGTGCTCGGATTTCTTTCCATAACTGCAGAAATATACCCTGATACCAACTTTGGATCAGGAAATTTTAAAGAATTAGGATCATACAATCCTGAAATTCCCTGCTCAGAGTTCTCTGGCAAAAAGACTCCAGACCCAATAAGCTGTTGACTAATTCTTCTCATCAGAATGCCCTTTCTCTGGGATTCGTCTTTTACGCCCTTCCAGTTGTAAATTTCTTCTCTAAAACGATCTCTAGAAATATTTCCTTTTTCGTCGGTTATTTTAGAAAGAAATCTTTTAGCATTTGGCTCACCTATATTATAAGCCAAATCTAATATAGCATCATAAGTACTTCTTTGTATATTTTTTTGAGATTCTGATGTTGACATGGAATTAATCTTTAAATCATCGAGCCTAATCTCTTCGGCTTCTTCTTTAGAAATTCCATTTAAAAACGGAATCTTTTTACCAGAGCTTAATTCAATATTTCCTGAATTAAGCTCACTTTCTCTAAGTAGGTGACCAAATCCTATAGTCCAATGACCTATTCCTGCGCTCTTATGCTTGTCTTTTGGCCATTTTAAGCCAGGTATATCACTATATACTTTTGATCTAAATCCTTCAGACTTTGATATAGTTGATATCACCTCTTCCGATGGAGAGAATTCTTCCATTTTTGCTGTTTCATCTGGATTATAACCAGTAGATAGTATTCTGCCTAATGCCTGCTTGATTTTTATAATATCAGGAAGATAAATCCTTACCCTATTTTCATAGAAATTTTTATTTTCTTCTTTAATTAGAATATTTCCATTTAAATCTATAGTTATGTGATCGTTTGAAGCCTCTATTAATTCCCTTACTATATTCTCTCTACCAGAAAAGTTCTCTCCTGGATATGACTCTTGTATGAGTTGTGCCAAGGGAGTTCCGCTCATAACAACTTTTTCTTGCAAAAGACCAGGGTTAATTCCCTCTTCAGTCAAAACTTCTTCAGAAACCTCTTTTAAGAAGCCATCTTCTAATGATGAGTTCATAGCACTTACTGCTAATCCAAATCCGGCAAAAATAACTATAGCCTTTGACCAAAGATTTTTTGCTAGAGAGCTAATTTGAGAGGCTTCTTTTTTTAGACCAGAGCTTGACAGACAATTTTCTGCTGCCTTTAGCTTTTTTAATCTTGATTTAAGCTGAGAATCCCTCTCTCCGTAATCAAAATTTTTTCTAAAAAAAGTAGGAACACTTCCTTCTCCACCCCTAGGAAATAGATGGTTGTCGTCTGCCGAATTTTGATGTTTAAAAAATTCTATTTGCTTTAATCTATTTTTTGCAGCAGACATTGAAGTGTAAGTTCCCATGTTTTTTCCTTTTTCGGAATAAACACGAAATTTTTTTGGACCAATTCTTTTAATATAAGCATATTTAATCATGCCATAATCAGATAAAATAATAGAAAAGGCGGGTTTTACCCCGCCTAAACCATCTAGAAAATATCTAGACTCTCAATAATAACGATACCCACGAGGATCTTCTGATTCTCCCCTCATAACCCTATCAAGCAGTCCACCTAAGCCAAGCTTTGATGCAATTGGTGCCGCAAAAACCAAGCTTTCTTTACTAAGATAAGGAAGAATTGCCTTCTGAACTGAATAATCTTCTATTGAAGAGAATCTTGCCAAAACAGAGCGATACTGATCAATCTTGGGACTGGGAACAGAAATTTTATTTCTTGCCTCAAAAGATTTAATAGCATCAATCTTGCCAATAAAAACCCTGATTAAGGAAAGCTTATTTTTAATATGACCGCCAGATACCAAATCTGAGATAATCTGCTCTGGAAAATCTTCACACTTTGAGGCTGCCTCAATAATCATAGACCTTACATCGGTATAACCCTGACACCTTTCTTGTTTTGCCCAAACAGTAGCATAGAAAACTGGATCCTTAGAGTTATCTAGACCAACACCCCTCCAATAAGAAGAGAGGGTACCATTTGAAGATAGACTAGATTCCATATACTTTTTTGTATAATCAATCTTTCGATCAATTGGTAGCTGTGATAGGCTCACTCTAAGATCTTGAACCACTCTAAGCTCTGAATCTTCTGGAAGGGCATCAAAACAGGCTGTAGCAATATTAATTACGTCTGCCCTCTGCTCTGATGAAAGCAGATCTTTGGAATTATAATAGCTTCGCTTTGTATTATACATAGAAATAATCTTCTTTAGAATATCATGCCTCTTGTTGGGGCTTGAATTCCATACCCAAAAGAAAAGATTTTCACTCAGCAAAAGTGGATATAGTGGAGTATTCTCCTCTCTATAATAACCATCAGATCCACAAATCTGCGTTGCGGCAGTAGAAAAGATGGACTCTAAAAAATTTTGGCTAGGAAACCAACTGTTTTCAAATTGAATATTTGAAAAATAATCATTAATAATG
>CAYWDY010000257.1:0-3760 GCA_964455985.1 uncultured Flavobacteriales bacterium | reverse complement strand
AAGCGTCCCACGATGAGCCTAATCGAGATCATTTTTGTTGATAATTGACAAAAAAGAGACCCTCGGAAGACAAAAGTAACGGGGTAAAGCGGTTAACTTTACGGGTAACGGCTTTGTTTGTAGGATGGAATAAATAAGACACTTGTTCGTTTAACAATTCCCAACTGAATCCGCCGACGTAAGTCGGATTCGGTGAATAGAAAAAGCACACCCACTGAATACCATTACAGTCGATTCGAAAAAATCAAACCTCCAGTCAACGTCGGGAATTAAGAAACCGGTACTGAAATGAAAAAAAACATTTTCCTTTTACTGTGCACCTTTTTTGTGGCCAGGCTGTATGGCCAAGCTCCGAAATACAGCAATGAATTCCTGTCCATTGGCGTTGGTGCCCGAGCCATGGGTATGTCCGGAGCCGTTGTCGCCAGCGACAATGACGCCACGGCCGCCATTTGGAATCCGGCCGGATTGACCAACATCCAAAGTGACATCGAAATCGCAGCCATGCACGCAGAACTTTTCGCGGGCATCTCCAAGTTTGACTACGGCACCGTAGCTGCCAAGATTGACACCAGCCGTACCGTCGCCTTTTCCGTCATCCGCTTCGGCACGGATGACATCCCCAATACGCTGGATCTGATCGACGCCTCCGGTGTCATCGATTACAGTAGGATATCCTCCTTCTCCATTGCCGACTACGCTTTCGTTTTTTCGTACAGTAAAATCCTACCTATCCAGGGACTTCGTGTCGGTGGCAACGCCAAGGTCATTCACCGGAAGGCCGGTGACTTCGGCAAAGCGTGGGGATTCGGTTTCGACTTGGGAGCCCAATACTCCACCGGACGTTGGCTGCTGGGAATCACCGCCAAAGACGTCACGTCCACTTTCAATGCGTGGAGTTACAACACAGACCTGCTCGAAGAGACCTTCAGTAAAACCGGCAACGAGATTCCTGAAAACTCGACGGAAATCACCCTGCCGAAACTGGTGATCGGCGGCGGCTACTCGATGCGTTTCAACGAGAAATTCTCGCTGCTTGCTGAGCTCAATGCAGACGTCACCTTTGACGGCCAGCGCAATGTACCGATCAGCTCGGATGTGATCAGTGTCGATCCGCATCTGGGTCTTGAAGCCGGTTACAAGAATTTCATATTCCTGCGCGGCGGCATTCAGAATATCCAACAGGTAAAAGACATGGACGGCGGAACGTCGACCATTATCCAACCAAATCTTGGTGTCGGCGTGCGTTTAGGAAAGCTGACACTTGATTATGCCCTGACCAACATCGGAAGTCAGCAGATCCTATACTCCAACGTTTTCTCTCTGAAATTGGAGATCACCAAACGCAAACGGTAATCGCCCATGAAGCGGATTCTACTCTTTTCTTTCGCTGCCCTCATCCATTCCGTTGCCCTCTCACAACCTTACTGCAACGAATGGATCGATTTCAACCAGACGTATTACAAAATCAAAGTCTGGACCAATGCCGTCCACCGTATCGATGCGGCGACACTCCAGTCTGCCGGAGTTCCTGTCAGCTCGATCGATCCACGGCGGATGCAAATCTTCCACAACGGCCAACAGGAATACATCCATGTGGAAGGAGAAAATGACGGCACTTTTGATTCCGGCGATTACATTGAATTCATCGGCAGAGCCAACGACGGAAGTTTTGACAACCAACTGTACGAAGATCCCACGTGGCAACCGAATCCGCGCTATTCCAACTTTACGGATACAGCCATCTACTTCCTGACGTGGAGCAGCACCTCGAACGGGTTACGATTCATTCCCGAAACCGACAACAGCTTCTCGGCCTATTCGCCGTCGCCGTATGCTTTGAAAGAAGCTTACTTCCAACAGAATTTCGGTTATAACCGCGGGAGGTTCGACAAGTCCATTGAATACACCGAGAGCGAAGGCTGGTGTGGCGCGTTCGGCAATTACTCAGGCGGAACCTTGGCCGTACCCTTGACCACACAAAACGTTTACACGGCAGGACCTGACGCGGTGATGACCACAAGCGTAGGCGGAATCAACAACCTGAATCACACCATCTGGATTTCTCATCCACAGGATACGCTCAGGGATTTTTATACCACACAAACCCATCGCGTCTATACCGTAAACTTCCCCGCCTCCCTCCTCTCCACCCCTACCACAACACTTTACTACGGCGTTTACACACCGCCCGGCGCGAACGACTGGAATTCATTCTACTATTGCTCACTGGTCTTTCCACACACCTTTGATTTGGAAAACTCGTCCTACTGGGAATTCCAATTACCGGATGGACAAGGCCAGTCTAAATCAAGATTGGACATCTCCAACTTCAACAGCGGCGGACAAACACCTTTGCTGTATGATCTTACCAACCACCGACGAGTTCTGCTTAGCGGCAGCGGTAGCAATTGGCAAGGCTTAGTTCCAAACGATAACTTACTCCTTCCCAAGCGATGCCTTATTTCGGCCGTATCGCAATTGGTGAATGTCTCTTCGCTTACAGTCATTGATTACATTCCCGGAAATCCCGGTCGATTCCACGACTTTGCGGCATCTTCCGTTGACAGCGCATTTGTAATAGTCTCTCACAAGTCCCTTTGGAGCGAAGCCACCTCGTACCAAGCTTACCGTAACCTGACCACCAACAACCGCACATTATTGGTGGATATCGACGAACTCACCGATCAATTCGCCTACGGTATCTTGAAGCACCCGATGTCCATTAAGAATTTTTCCCGGATGTTGCTGGATCAATGGACCTCGGTTGGACCACCTCAACACCTTTTGTTGTTGGGCAAATCAACCAGTCCGGCCGACTTCCGGACGGACCCGAATTTATTTGCACTGTCTTTAGTGCCATCGTACGGAGTCCCTACCTCCGACATCCTACTCACCTCCGGCATCCATGGGGCGCTGTATGAACCCGCTATTCCCATTGGTCGGGTATGCGCACGGACCGGAAATGAAATCTCCGATTACCTCGACAAGGTCCGGGAATATGAGGCTGCTCAGGCAGGTCCTCCGCAGACTTGGATGAAGGAAATCCTGCACTTTGGCGGTGGCAACGACCCTCAACAGCAGGCCCAGCTGGCCTCTTACCTCAGTAATTTCGAAGGATCCATGGAAGGTCCGTCTTTCGGTGGAAATGTAACGACCTACCTGAAGTTCAACAGCCAACCGATTGTCATCAACCAATCCGATTCGTTGCAGGCAAAAATCGACTCAGGTGTTGCCGTTATGACATTCTTCGGACACGCTTCCGGATCGGGTTTCGATCAAAGCACAGACGACCCCTCTGAATACAACAATCGAGGCCGATACCCCGTCATTGTCGCGAACAGCTGCCTGGCCGGCGACTTTCATTCAAACGCAAAAAGCATCTCCGAGAAATTCGTTCTTGAGCCCGAGAAGGGAGCCATTGCCTTTCTGGCTGGTGTAGGCTCTGGTGTTCCTGAAGATCTCTTCCTCTACTCTAAAGCTTTTTTTGAGGGCGCCTCTGTGACGCGTTATGGCGAGTCCATCGGCGAATTGATGAAGTATGCCACTCAGTCCATCCAGATTCCGAATGCCGAAAATATCAAGACTGTTTGTCAGGAAATGTGTCTAAACGGTGACCCCTCCTTGAAATTGAATGTATGGGCCAAACCGGATTACGATATCACTGAATCGTCCATCAAATTCCCTTCCTACGACGTCACCACGGAGCAAGACACCTTTTCCATCGTGGTTGTCACTCGTAACATCGGAAAGGCAGTAA
>CAYWDY010000256.1:0-3767 GCA_964455985.1 uncultured Flavobacteriales bacterium | reverse complement strand
TTCATGTCATATGCATTAAAAACACTTATCCTGGTGTTGGTCGCTGTTACTTCGGCGACAGCGCAAACTGTCCGTATAACGGGCAGGGTCGTGGAGCAAGCAGGAGCTCCCGAAAATCTCTCCGGTATTCCTGGCGTGACCGTTTACGCCATAGGATCAGACTCTAGCAGCCTAACGGATACTGATGGTCGGTTTACCTTGGAAACCGGTGCTGCATTTCCCGTACAGCTCGTTGCAAGCCAATCCGGCTATCAGGCAGACACCGTACTTTGCCGGGATGCTCAACCGGTGATCGTGACGTTGCGACGAATGCTGGAGCTCGAGGAAGTTCAAATCAATGCCACGCGTGCTGGCACGGAGTATTCCACACTCAAGACCATTTCGGTGGAGTCCATCGGAGAGAAGGAGATTCGTCGCGCGGCCTGCTGTAACCTTTCCGAAGCCTTTGAGACTTCACCTACCGTTGCTGTGGCTTATACGGATGCTGTCACTGGGGTCAAGGAGATTCGCTTATTGGGATTATCTGGAATCTATACCCAGCTTCTCACGGAGGCAGTACCTAATTTCCGGGGACTGGCTGCACCCTACGGACTGTATTTCCTTCCTGGCCCCTGGATACAAAGCATTCAAGTGACTAAGGGAGGAGGTGCTGTTCAACAGGGCTGATGTTCCTCGGTTGTTTGTCAATTTCTTCGGCGAACAGAATGGAAACATGGAAGTGAATATCCATGGCAAGCAAAAGATCAACGATCAATGGAGTACGATTGTCATGGCACACGGGAATTACATGGAGGGTATACAGGATCTTCAAGACGATGGATTTCTCGATATACCGCACAACAAACAAGTGAACCTCTATAACCGTTGGCAATACCACGGTACGGGTCGATTGGAATCCCAGCTCGGTTTTCGCTTCATCGATGACTGGCGTGAAGGTGGACAATATGGATCGTCCTCCAGTCACCACGGCGGTGAATACACCACCGATGTAGCTAACAAGCGTATGGAAGTATTCGGTAAATTGGGAATACTCTTTCCGGAAAAGGAAGGGAAGAGCATAGGCAATATCGTGCAACTCACTACCCATAAGTTGGATTCCCGCTTCGGAATAAGAACCTACGATGCCGAGCAAAAAACGCTCTTCGTGCAAAGCCTGATGGAGAACATCTTGGACAATCCCATTCACCGGTATAAGGCGGGAGTCGATTATCGCTATGACGGCTGGAACCAGCAGATTCAAGGGCTTGATTCGATTTCGTACGAGTCTGTAGCGGGTGCATTTCTTGAGTACACATACGGATACGAGGATGGTTTTCGGATCATCGCGGGCAATCGATTGGATTACCATAACCGCTACGGGTTGATTTATACACCGCGTTTGCACCTGAAATACAATTTCACTCCCGAGATGATTGTGCGTGCATCTGCCGGTCGATCCTTCCGGGTGCCGAACGTCTATTCCGATAACCTTAATTTGCTGGCTTGTTCTAAGTCCATCACCCTTGATGGCACCGCTGAGCCGGAAAGAGCCTGGAATTTCGGGGTGAACGCCACGTGGCGATTTACGTTGTTCAATCACGAGGCCACCCTAAACGCGGATTTCTATCGCACCGAATTCCAGCAGCAATTGATAGTGGATCGGATTACCTACGATGATCGCATCCTTCTGTACAACCTGGAGGGAAGGTCTTTTGCCAACAGCGGTCAGCTGACATTCAATTATATGATTGATTCACAGTGGGAGTTTCGCCTATCGCATAAGCGCGATGAGGTGCGACAGACTTATTCTGATTCTTTGCAGCGGAAGCCACTGGTGCCTGCCTATAAATCGCTGGCCAGTATTTCCTTCAAGACCGAGGATGAGCATTGGCAAATCGATGCGACGGCGGTTCAAACCGGCCCTCAGCGTTTGCTGAATACGTATGCCGACAGTGAATTCGGCAGCGCAGGAACATCGGCGCCTTCTTTCATGACATTCAACTTGCAAGTAACCAAGGTCTTCCGGTGGTTTGAACTGTATGGTGGTGCCGAGAATCTGTTTAATTATTACCAGGAACATCCCGTCATCAACGCGGATGATCCATTCGGCAATGCCTTTGATGCTACCAACGTCTGGGCGCCACTCGACGGCCGTCGGATATACCTGGGCATTCGTTATTCCATTCAATAAATAAAAGAAAATGAAAAAGCTGCTTCTTACCTTGATAGTATCCAGCGTACTTATTCTCCCTGTATTCGCTCAACTGGATACGGTGAATATCCATACTTCTGCCGTGTGCAGTACTTGCAAACGGACGCTGGAGAAAGACCTGTCTTTTGAAAAAGGAGTAAAGTCCTCCAAGTTGGATTTGACCACGTTTGATATCATGGTGGTCTATGATCCCAAGAAGACGACGCCGGACAAGATCCGTCAACGGATATCTCGTGTAGGGTATGATGCCGACGATGTCAAGCGGGACCCCAAGGCCTTCAATCGGTTACCGGCATGTTGCAAAGAGGAAGAGGGCCATCAATGATTTTGATAGACACATTCTCCTTGCAGGAAGGTGGCCACCAAACGGGTGTCCGGTAATTCGGCAGCAGGCACATTGAGGATATCGCGGTCTAGAATAATGAAGTCGGCCAGTTTGCCGGCTTCCAGGCTTCCTTTTTTCTTCTCGTCGAAGCTCGCATAGGCAGCCCAGGTGGTCATAGCCCGAAGGGCGTCTTTTCTTTTAACCTTGTTCTCGGGAAGAAATCCGTCCGACGGAAATCCGTTCTTGTCTTTTCGGGTGACCACTGCAATGAATGTCCACATCGGATCGATTTTCTCTACGGGGAAGTCAGTTCCGAAGGCAATCATGTCGCACCTCTTGAGGAGATCATTGTACGCATAAGCAGTAGGTATCCTTTCGCTTCCCAATCGCTGTTCCGCCCAGTACATATCGCTGGTAGCATGGGTAGGTTGCACCGATGGGATGACGGAAAGCCGGGTGAAGTCCTTCAAGTCAATCGGATCTACAACCTGACAATGTTCGATCCGCCAGCGACGTTGATTCGTCTGGTGCAGGTGATTGTCGTAAATCGTCAGTACCAAACGTACTGCCGAATCACCAATGGCATGGGTGCAAAGCTGAAAGCCATGTTCCATCGCTTCATCAGCCAGCTCATTCATAGCTTGAACGGATTTTACCAGGTAACCATAGTGCCCCGGGCGATCTGCATATGGTTTCTTCAGCAGGGCTCCGCGTGATCCCAAGGCGCCGTCTGCATACATTTTGATCGATCGGACAGTAAGCCGGTCGGTTTCCAACGGTCCGTTTTTGAAAAAGTAGGCGAGTGTCTTGGGGTTATCTGATATCATCGCGTTGATTCGGATTTTCAGAGAGCCCTCCTGCTGAAGCTGATATAGCAGCATGACGGAATCTACTCCGAGTCCTGCATCGGTTACTGTGGTCAACCCTAAGGCAAAGCAATCTTGCTGTGCTTCCAGCAGTAGGCGAGCGTTCTCCTCCTTGGTTACGGGAGGAATCACAGCCTGAACCAGATCGACGGCCCGGTCTATCAAGAGTCCTGTCAAAGCTCCCTCTCGTGTTACCGCTTCGCCGCCTTCAACGACCTGTCCGGGATTCATATGAGCCTGATCAAGCGCCGCAGAATTGCACAGTGCCGCATGTCCGTCGATACGCAACAAGAATACCGGACGGTCCGGGAACAGACTGTCCAGTGCTTTCTTATCGGGAAATTCACGGCTGGGCCAGTCGTTCTGATCCCAGCCCCGCCCCAAT
>CAYWDY010000255.1:735-3771 GCA_964455985.1 uncultured Flavobacteriales bacterium | reverse complement strand
ATTCCAAATTCCCAAAAAAGAAAACCAAGCCACGAGAAGTGAAGTAGGCATGTAGGTTAAGAAACCAAAAAAAGTGAAAACTGAAACTACTTGAACTACAAAAGAAGTACTTGGGTCTCTGAAGTATACGGGGTAGCCTGTTTCATCTGAAAAATAGGAGAGTTTTTCAACCGTAATTCCATTAATAATGACATCCATCCCCTTCTTCGGATCATTGAAAAATAGCTTATTTACTGAAATAGAATCAGAAAAATATTGTGTGGTATCACCTCCTCGGTAATATAATGCGTAAACGAAACAAAGGCTTAAGGCACCTAATAATTTCGCCGTTAGGGAAGGAAGGTAAAGACTGTACTCCGGATTATTCTCAATTTTACCTTTTAAGACCGACCTGGAAATAAAATAAATGATGATAAGGTAAAAGGGCGTGACAAGTAAGTCTAGGTACGAGAGTGTATCCATGAAAACACGAAGGCTAGCCTTCCAAATGTAGGGAAATAATAGCCAATACGTATCGTAGGAATTGAGCGGGAAGTACGGATATTTGCACTCGGTCAACCTCGAATTGCCTCGATTCCAATGCCTGTTCCTAAGTCCAACGTCTTGTACTTGTCGTATGACGGCATGACGGATCCTTTAGGTCGATCCCAAGTGATACCCTACTTGCAACGGTTGGCGAAGGACTATGACATCACCCTGATATCGTTTGAAAAGCGGAGCCAGTTCACAGTCTCGTCCCAACGCATATCGGAAATATTGAAGCAGAGCGGAATCACCTGGAGGCCACTGCCCTACTCCAAACGCCCTCCTGTACTGAGTACGATTTGGGATCTGATGATTTTGTACTTCACGATCCGGAAAACCTTGCGGCGTAAACCGATACGACTTATCCACTGCCGCAGTTACCTGACCACCCTGATTGCCTTGTATTTTAGGAAAGAATGCAAAGTCCTTTTCGATATGCGAGGATTCTGGATTGATGAGCGTGTGGATGGTAAAATTTGGGACACCTCAAAACGGCTGTACCGATTCATTTTTCATTTCCTGAAGAAACAGGAAGTGAAATTGGTTTCCGAAAGTGATGCTATCGTATCACTCTCAGCGGCTGCCATTCCTGTAATCCGAGAGTGGCAACGACCCGAATCAAGAAATAAACCCATCGCTGTCATCCCATGCTGCACCGACACGGATTTCTTTGTTCGATCCCCTTCAACCTTAGCCCTTGCCAGCCAAACCAAACATTCACTCAATATTCCGGAAGATCATCTGACTTTGGGATATCTGGGAAGTATTGGAACGTGGTATATGCTGGACGAGATGCTTGACTTTTTTACCTGCTTGAATCAACGTAGGAAATCCATATTTCTCTTCATCACACCGGATGATCCGGACCACATTCTTCGAACGGCTGAACAAAAAGGAATTTCTGCGTCCTCGATACGGATCATGAAAGCCAACCGGGAACAAATTCCTTCGTTAGCCTTGATGATGGACATATCGGTGTTTTTCATCCTTCCAGCCTACTCCAAAGTAGCTTCATCGCCCACAAAGCTCGGCGAGTTGATGAGCTTGGGGATTCCGATCGTTTGCAACAGCGGTATCGGAGACGTGGATCAGGTTATCGAGCAGGAAAATGGCGGTGTGGTGATCCGCGAGTTCAATACGGCATCCTATGATCAGGCGATAACTGCCATCCTGGAAAGGTACCCCGAAGTTCATGCAAAGGAGCTTCATCAGTCAGCCGTACGGCAATTCGGGATTGAAAAAGGCGTACTCACGTACACCCAGTTATACGACTCGCTACTATCCGAGTGATTCAACCCTCACCCTGCTATACCAGAGTTAAGCCGGATCATAGGGTTGGAATAAACGGTGCCCAAAGGCTACACCTCACGAATGGTGATACGGCTCATTCCGCAATATGGTCATGGCCCGGTACAATTGCTCTGCGATAATCAGTCGGATCATCTGGTGGGTAAAGGTGAACCGGGAAGCTGAAAGAACCGTGTTTGCCCGTTTCCTGACGTCATCGCTGAAACCATAAGCCCCACCGGTAACAAAAACCAAGGTGCCGGATACCTGAGCCATCTGACGACCCAGAAATTCCGCCAACTCCACGGAGGTGAATTCCCGGCCACGCTCATCCAAGAGAACCACATGATCTCGAGGTTGTATCTTTTCCAAAATGGCTGCTCCCTCCTTTTCCAAAGCCTTCGATTGGGGGAGTGACCCGCCCGAAGCCACCTCCCGGATGCTGCAAGGCAAGTAGTGTCCCATTCTCTCCCAGTATTGGTCGAACCCGGTTTTCAACCATTTTTCTGTGGTTTTTCCTACCACAACCAATTCTAACTTCATGATTTTCAAAGATACTCTTTGTTTCAACAACAGTCGTTTGTCCATTCGATAGGAAGTAGCCATCCTGTGAGTAACTTTTTTCCCAAATACAGAACTGAAAATCAGAATACACGTTGAAACGATAGAAAACAATACGGGTATGCGACTCAGACTTCTGCTTCCGGTCATCCTGTTGGGGCTGCTCAGTTTTACCCCTGACACCTTTGATACCATTGTCTCCTCCATCCAGCAAGCCAATGCCAAGCAAGTGGTGACGTATTTTGGCAATTCGGTCGATATGACGTTGTTGGAAAACGAGGCCCCATATGGTCGCTCGCAAGCTGAGTTCCTGCTGCGTGACTTCTTTACCAAGAATCCTCCCAAGTCCTTCCAAATCATCCACCGCGGTCGATCACAAGAGGGAACAGAATTCGGAATCGGCAATCTGATTTCCAGTAATGGAAAAGAATTCCGAGTATCCTTCTACCTGAAGAATCAAGACGGAAAAATGACCGTACGCGAATTCCGAATCGAAGCCGATTAAACCGCTACCTTTGCCGGAAATGAATATTCATTCGCCTCTTTCCGGAATGACCTTGGACGAACTCATCCGTCATGCCTTAGCGGAAGACCTGGGCGACGGTGATCACACCTCTCTCTCCACCATTCCCGCTGGACACCATTCGCTGGCGACTGTCCGTG
>CAYWDY010000255.1:0-725 GCA_964455985.1 uncultured Flavobacteriales bacterium | reverse complement strand
GAGGCCGCATTACGGGTCGTTCAATCGGTCGATCCTGCCGTTCAGTCGACCGTCTTGGAAGCTGATGGTACGAAGGTCGTTGCCGGACCATCGATCATCCAATTCACAGGACCTACCCGTTCCTTGCTGCAGGCCGAGCGGCTGCTGTTGAATATCATGCAACGCATGAGCGGGATCGCCACCATGACTCGGTCTTTTGTCGATGCCGTGGAAGGAACCTCGTCAACTATATTAGATACCCGTAAGACTACTCCAAACCTTCGCCTGCTGGAAAAGTGGGCCGTACGTCTTGGCGGCGGCCAGAATCATCGTTTCGGATTGTTTGACATGATCCTGATCAAAGACAACCACGTCGATGCTGCCGGAGGAATCATTCCTGCGCTGCAACGCGCACAAGATTACTTGATCAGCCTGGGCAGGACATTGCCCATTGAAATCGAAACGCGTAATCTGGACGAAGTACGTCAAGCTTTGGAGTTCGGTAAACTGAACCGCATCATGCTGGACAATTTCCCGCTGGAACAACTTCGTGAAGCCATCGGATTAATCGGCAAACGCGTTGAAACGGAAGCCTCAGGCGGAATAACTATATCCACGGTCCGGCAGGTAGCCGAAACCGGTGTGGACTTTATCTCGGTGGGTGCACTGACCCATTCCTATTACAGCATGGACATCAGCATGAAGATTGTTCCACAATGACCCAGACCACCCCGATAAATAAGATC
>CAYWDY010000254.1:2907-3777 GCA_964455985.1 uncultured Flavobacteriales bacterium | reverse complement strand
CAAATTTTAAAAACTTGACTTTCCTCCTTTCCGGGTTTACCTTGGGGGTTCAAAATTCCATAATTCGCTTTTTTACCCAAAAAGCCTCTGAATTTCCGCTACTAACCACCGGCTCCGGCCGGCAGGCAGCCCTGCTGCCTTTCATCCCCCTCTGTCATGAACGACTTGGAAACGACCAAAGATCAGATTATCCAACAGCTCGAAGAACTCGGCAAGGCCGAAATCAACGAAGAGCTATTCTCCAAAGCCAACGACCTCAAGAACGACTACCTCAAGGTGGCCGAACGGGAGAACCAGGCACGCCTCCAGGCCTTTCTGGCCGATGGCGGAAATGCCGATGAGTTCGAGTCCCCGAAAGACCCGAACGATGTCCGGTTCAATGAGCTTCTGATCGTACTCCATGACCGTCAGCAGAAGTTCAAAAAACTGCGGGTGGATGAGATCAAAGCCAAATTGGCCTCCAAGACGGAATTGGTACAAGAGCTGGAGAAGCTGGTCAACGAGGAGACCAATATCGGTCGTGCTTTCCAAGCTTTCCGGGATATCCAAAACAAATGGAAGGAAATCGGAAACGTTCCGGTCAAGGAATATAAAGACGTACAAAGCGCTTATCACCGTCACGTTCACAACTTCTACTACAACATGAAGTTGAGCAAGGACCTGCGCGACCTTGACTTCAAACGCAACCTGGAAATCAGGGAGCAGCTTCTCACCAAGATCGAATCCCTGTTACCTATGGAGTCCATCCGCGGTGTCGAACGCATGCTGAACCTGTATCGTATGGAATGGTCGGAATGTGGCCCCACGCCAATGGAAACCACCGAAGCGCTGAAGACGCTGCTCGAGGAAGGCTCCCTGGTGGTCGGCCTC
>CAYWDY010000254.1:0-2897 GCA_964455985.1 uncultured Flavobacteriales bacterium | reverse complement strand
GCTGAAGACGCGCTACCGTGATCTGATCGGACAAGTGCTGCAGCGAATTCGGGATTACTACCAGCAACAACAACAGGAAGAGGCTAAAAACCTGGAGACCAAAAAGGCCCTGCTCGAGCGGGCACGCGGTATCGCCGCGGAAACCTTCGACACCCCGAAGCAATGGCAGACCATGACGGAAACGCTTTCGCGTTTGATGGAAGAATGGAAGAACGTCGGATTTGGTCCTAAGGAAGCGAATGATAAGATCTGGGAAGAGTTCAGGCAGTGCATGAACGACTTCTACCAGAAGAAGAAAGGATTCTTCGGAGAACTCAAGAAAACCAACAAGGCGGCCCGTGATAAAAAAATGGAGTTGATCAAGCATGTCGAGGATATCGTCGCTACGGCTCCGGAATCGTGGGAAGAAGCCACGAACTCCGTCATTAAATGGCAAAAGGCCTGGAAAGATGCCGGACGGGCCGAAGCCTGGGAAGAAAATAAACTCTGGAAGCGATTCCGTGAAGCGTGCGACAAATTCTTTGAAGCCAAACGCGGCTTCTACAACGAACGTGATTCGGACCAGATCGAAAACCTCAAAAAGAAAGAAGAGCTGATCGCCCGTTTGGAAGCGTTCCAACCCTCGGGGAATAGCGCCGATGACCTAAAGGCCCTGCGTGACTTCTCGGCCGAATGGAAGACCATTGAACACGTTCCATTCAAGGAGAAACAACGGATCTGGGAGAAGTACAAAAAGATCATGGACAGCAAGTACGACTCGATGAAACTCGAAGCGTCCGAGCGGCATTTGGAAAAATTCAGAAGCAACGTGGAGTTGCTGACCCAATCTGCTGACTCCGGCCGCATGGTAAACCGGGAAAAGACGTTCATCAAGGAAAAGATATCCAAGCTGCAGCACACCATCAATCAGTATGAGAACAACCTCGGGTTCTTCCGGAATTCCAAAAATATGGAAGGCCTTCTGAAGGAGGTGGAGGACAACCTTCAGCGTGCCAAGGATGAAATGGATCTATTGAACAAAAAGCTGAAGATGTTCAACGACGCTGCACCTCCGAAAGCCTGACGAACCCTTGTCAGGTACTACCGGGTAAATAGTATCTTTGGGACGTGTATCGCCATCTCTTACGGATCCTCGTCCTGGCTACCAGCCTTGCTATGCTGACGGAAGTCTTTTCCGGCTGCCGCAAAGACGAATTTTCCGACGACCCGTCACTCTCCCTTGAATTCTCTACGGATACGGTGCAATTCGATACCGTTTTTACTACGGTTGGAAGTGCAACCGAAGTGTTCACGATATACAACCGCTCCAACCGCGCCCTGAACATTTCCTCCATCACCATTGCCGGAGGCTCTTCTTCTTATTTCAGGCTCAATGTCGACGGTGTTCCAGGCCAGTCTTTTTCCGACGTGGAGATTGAAGGTGGAGATAGCATCTTCGTCTTTGCCGAAGTCACCGTCGATCCCAACAACCTCAATACGCCATTGATCGTCACCGACTCGATCCAATTCGTGACGAACGGCAACCTGCAACAAGTCCAACTCGTGGCGTGGGGACAAGACGCCTATTTTCATAAGCCGGAACCCAACACCCCTCCCCTGTTCTTTGTCGGCTGCGGTGAAACGTGGAACAACGATAAACCGCATGTCATTTACGGATACGCGCTGATCGATTCCGCCTGTGCCCTGACCATCAGCGCAGGCACCCAGGTTTACCTACACCCGGGATCAGGCATCATCGTGCTTTCCTCGGGAACCCTCTATGTAAATGGTACTACAGCTGATCCGGTCGTCTTCCAAGGCGATCGACTGGGTGTAGATTTCAAAGACGTCCCCGGACAATGGGATCGGATCTGGTTCTCCAACATCACACGAAGCAATCTGATGAACGGTACCGATGAGATCGGTCCGGGATCCAAGGACTCCAGAATCACGAATGCCATCATCAAGAACGGCACGATCGGTATCCTGGCCGATACCGTATTTTCTCCGTCGCAAACTACCCTTCGACTGGAGAATACGATGATTAAAAACATGTCGTTCAGCGGTACGGTTTTCCGGGGTGCCAACGTAAAAGGATTCAACTGTGTATTCGCGAACTGCGGCGGACCGACAGCCAGCATGCTCTATGGTGGTCAGTACGATTATTACCAGTGCACATTCGCCAACTACTGGACCAACGGGAATCGCCAGGATCCGGCTGTGGCGATGAACAATTATTTCGAAACCAACGTCCGCAGGCTCGATGCCAACTTCTATAACTGCATCGTGCACGGAAGCCTGGAGACTGAGATCGGTGTCGATTCATTCCCGCGTGCTGCACCGGACCAGTTTAATTTCCTTTTTGACCACGCGCTACTGAAGATCGAAAACAGCTACCCTACTTCCAATCCTGATTTTTTCCGATCGGTCATCAGGGCTACCGGATATTCCAACCAACCTCAGTTCGTCGATATCGATGAGAATGATTACCAGGTTGATTCTTCCTCCATTGTGATCAATGCGGGAGACCCCAACATTCTCTCCGTAGATCCGATATTGAATACCGATATCACGGGGCAGTCGCGGCCGTTAGGTCTAGCCCCGGACTTGGGAGCCTATGAACGTCGGTGAATACGGAAATACCACGTTGATCTTACCGGTCGGGTATTTTCCTCCAGTCGACTATTTCAGATTATTGGTGCGGGAAACCGAAGTCTGTGTCGAAGCCCACGAACATTTCATCAAACAGACGATACGCAGCCGTTGCGAGATATTCGGTGCTAACGGCCGACTGCGGTTGAGCATTCCGGTACGTCACGAAAACCGGTGGAAGATCCCTCTTTGTGAAGTCAAGATCGACCATGATTCATCGTGGCAACAGCAGCATTGGAAAAGCATACTGTCGGCGTACGGCCAGG
>CAYWDY010000253.1:1457-3781 GCA_964455985.1 uncultured Flavobacteriales bacterium | reverse complement strand
GGTTGCCCCATCTCCTAAACCAGTTTCTGCTCCAGTCAGTATGCCGGCGCCAACGGCAACGCCGGTCAGCCAAGCGCCTACCATCTCCACTTCCTTGTACGGTCAAGTAGAGATCATCGAAATGGACCGCATGCGGAAACTCATCGCCGACCACATGGTCATGTCGAAACAGACCTCGCCGCACGTCACCTCGTACGTGGAAGTAGATGTCACCAACCTGGTGCAATGGCGCGATAAGGTGAAAAAAGAGTACGAACGCCGCGAAGGCGAGAAGATCACCTTCACCCCGATATTCATTGAAGCAGTCTGCAAGGCCATCAAGGATTTCCCGATGATCAACGTATCGGTTGACGGACAACGGATTTTGGTCAAGCGGTATATCAACATCGGCATGGCCACTGCCCTGCCTTCCGGCAACCTGATCGTACCGGTGATCAAGAACGCTGATATGCTCAACCTGAACGGACTGACCAAATCCGTCAATGATTTGGCTAACCGTGCACGGCAGAACAAATTGAAGCCCGATGAGATTCAGGACGGAACGTTCACCATTACCAACGTCGGCACCTTCGGCAACGTGATGGGAACACCGATCATCAACCAACCTCAGGTAGCGATTCTCGCAGTCGGAGCTATCCGAAAAAAGCCTGCCGTTATTGAAACGCCACAAGGTGATTTCATCGGCATTCGCCACATGATGTTCCTTTCGCTTTCGTACGACCACCGCGTGGTGGACGGATCGCTCGGAGGAAGTTTCCTGCGCCGTATCGCCGACTACCTGGAACAGTTCGACAGCCAGCGTACCATCTGACGTTTTACCCCTTCGCTTATTCTTCCATGCGCCGTTTTCTTACCCTTGTCATTCTTTTTTACGCTGCTACCCCGCTGTTTGCCCAAAAAGCGAAGACACATGTCCTGACGGCCGACGAAGCCAAGATTGTCAAGAAGGACGCCGCCACGATGTACATCTCCGGCAACTACGCCGGCGCCTTAAAAGGCTATATCGATTTGTGCAAGAGTGCACCGGACAACCTGGAGTACCAACAACGATTGGGCATTTGTTACCTGATGACCAATTCCGACAAGAAGTTGGCGATTGCTCCCTTAGAAAAAGCTGTTCAAGGGAAAGACCCCAAGAAAGAAACTTATTACTACCTGGGTTGGGCCTATATGATGGACAACCGTTTCGACGAGGCCACCTCCAATTTTCAACGCTTCAAATCATTCCCCGGTATTAAACCGATCAAAGATGTGGTTCCGACTGATCGCATGCTGGAGATGTGCGAAAACGGAAAGAACTTGGTTGCGCATCCTGTGGATGTTACGTTTCAAAACATGGGTAAGGCTATCAATACCATGTATGACGAATACAATCCATACGGATCAGCGGATGGCAAAATGCTGGTATTCGCCTCCCGAAGAAAAGGAAACATGGGCGGATTCATCGAAGACCTGGGCATGTTCACGGCTGATGTCTACTGGTCACAGTGGAAAGACACCGCGTGGACAAAAGCCAAAGGGCTAGGCGGACTGATCAACACGGAATGGGACGAAGAAAGCGTGGGGCTCTCTGCTGACGGCAACCAGCTTTTTCTTTACTGCGATAATGCCGAATCCTTTGCTGACATCAGCATCGCCACTTTGCGTGGTAAGGCCTGGCAGAAATCCATCCTGTTGAATCAGCAAGTCAATTCCAAAGGCTACGAAGGTGCAGCCTGTATGTCGATGGATGGAAGCACTATCATTTTCTCTTCGAACCGGAAAGAGGGTTTGGGCGGCAGCGATTTGTATGTCGTCAAACGACAACCCGACGGCGAATGGGGAATGGCTACGAACCTGGGCAGTACCGTCAATTCCAAATACGACGAAGAAGCACCCTTTCTGACACTGGACGGAAAACATCTTTTCTACAGCTCAAAAGGTCACAACTCCATGGGCGGATTCGACATCTTCCATTCGACATGGAATGATGCTACGTCCACGTGGTCTGCACCTGTGAACATCGGCTATCCGCTCAATGATGCTGATGACAACGCCTTTATCTCACTCTCGGGAGACGGGCGTTCGGCCTTCATGGCCGCCATTCGCAGCGAAGGATACGGGGAGCGGGACATCTATCGTGTTTTTTTCAACGATGAAAACCTACTGCCTTTTCAAACGGTGATCAATGGGACAGTCACATCGACGACCAGCGGAAAACCTGAACTGACCAAAGTCTCCCTCGTGGATGCTAAGGGCCAAACCACCATGGATTTCAAGCCGGGATATTCTACGGGGCGGTTCGTGCTGGTAGCGAAGCCGGGCAACTATTCCCTGAAAATCGA
>CAYWDY010000253.1:0-1447 GCA_964455985.1 uncultured Flavobacteriales bacterium | reverse complement strand
ACCATTTCGAACCCTTCACCCAGGAAATCGTCATTCCCGATTCGCTTCCCTCCTCTATTGACACGATCATCCCTATCGCCCTTTCAAAATAAAACATGGAACTTCAGCTCAAACGTCCGATGGTATTTCTGGACCTCGAAACCACCGGCGTCAACGTCGGCACTGACCGCATCATTGAACTCGCCATGCTCAAGGCTTACCCCGGCGGCAAGGTGGAGAGCAAATGCTACCGGATCAATCCGACCATTCCCATTCCCGCTGAAGCAACCCGGGTACATCACATTTCGGACGATGACGTCAAGAACGAGCCCACGTTCGCCCAGCTGGCCCGTGAATTGAACGCCTTCATGGCCGGTTGTGATTTGGCTGGATACAATTCCAACAAGTTCGACATCCCGTTACTTATCGAAGAATTCACCCGGGTGGGTATCGATTTTGAATTGGGTGATCGAAAACTGGTTGACGTGCAGAATATCTTCCACAAGATGGAGCAACGCACCCTCTCTGCCGCCTACAAATTCTATTGCGACAGCGATCTGGTAGGTGCCCACAGTGCCGAAGCGGATACGCGTGCTACCTATGAGATCCTCCTCGCGCAATTGGACCGATACGAAAGCCTGAAGAACGATGTGGATTTCCTGGCGCAGTTCTCTTCCATCAGTCGCAATGTCGATTTGGCCGGACGAATCGTTTTCAACGAAGAAGGTATAGAGGTGTTCAACTTCGGCAAATACAAAGGACGCGTAGTGCGGGACGTCTTCAAATCGGAACCCTCCTACTACGACTGGATGATGAAAGGTGATTTCCCGACAAACACCAAGAATGTCATCACCGCCTTACGATTGAAGGATTTCAACAACGGTCGCTGAAGCAAATACCAACGGTTTCATGAAAATCATCTGTATCGGTCGCAACTATGTGGCTCATGCGCAGGAGCTGAAAAACGAAGTGCCCACCACTCCGGTATTCTTCCTAAAACCGGACACCGCCTTACTTCCACCCGGCAGAGACTTCTATCTTCCTGATTTCTCCAACGACATCCACCACGAAGCGGAGTTGGTTTTGAAAATCTGTAAGGACGGCAAGAACATCGAACCGAATTTCGCGCATCGGTATTACGACCAGATCACGGTGGGACTGGATTTTACGGCGCGTGACATCCAACAGAAACAGAAGGAAAAGGGATTACCCTGGGAACCGGCGAAAGCCTTCGACCATTCCGCACCGGTGGGCCAGTTTGTTCCTGTCTCTTCCCTGAAGGATCCGTCCACCATCGGATTTCACATGACCAAGAACGGAGACACCGTTCAGTCAGGAACCATACACGAAATGATATTTTCGTTTGATGCGATCATCAGCTACGTATCGCGTTTCATCACCTTGCGGAAAGGCGACCTGATTTTCACCGGAACGCCTCAGGGTGTTGGACCGGTAGCACAGGGAGATG
>CAYWDY010000252.1:1380-3807 GCA_964455985.1 uncultured Flavobacteriales bacterium | reverse complement strand
AGTTCAACAACGACGCTTTGCAGGAGCAAAGCGGTCATGAATTCATCCAGCTGGTCGCCGAGTCACTCATTGACGTGATGGAGATGGAATCGGCTATTGTCCTGATTGAACGAGAACCAGATCAAGGAGGAACTTTACTTTTCAAGGAGGGTCTGCTCTTTGAACCGGAAGCCGACGATGAGCTGATCGGATCCATCCACGCGTTATGGGGGCTGGCATCGTCCAAGAATACGGTTTGGCTGGAAGAACAACATCTTGAACCCTTCGAGCGGCTGAACATGTACCAAAAGGCCTTGGTCCTTGAGGCGAGTGATACCGAGAAATCCTTCAAGGTTTACCTCGTAGGACTGATCTCCAAGAAAAACGCTCCGCTTTACACCCAAAAGCAGACGAGCCGGATGACTATCTTCCGGATTTTCGGACTTCAGGTGGCATCCCTGCTTTCGAACAGGCAGAAACGAAAAAAAATCACACAGCAGATTTCCCAGATCCAAGCTTCGGACCGGGAGCTGAAAAAATTGTCCCTCATTGCCACGCGAACCAAAAACGGGGTCATCATCGCCGACAACATGGGAAGGATCGAGTGGGTCAACTCCAGTTTTGAAGAAACCTCAGGATATACGCTTGAAGAAGTCAAAGGAAAAAAACCGAAAGATTTCCTTCAGGGTCACAAGACCGATCCTGAAGTCCAGCAAATGCTTAGTGATGCCTTACGCGAGAAAAAAAGCATTGAAGTCACCATTGTGAATTACCGAAAAACCGGTGAGCCGTATTACAACCTATTGGAGATCACACCAGTTTTTGACGAACAAGGGCAACATATCAACTTCATTGCGTTACAAAAAGACATCACATCGGAAATTACCTTCAAGCAGGAAATACTGCGAATCAACTCCCGTTTCGAGCTGGTGACGCAAAAATCGAATATCGGAATATGGGAGATACACTTGGAGACCGGAAAAATTGTCTGGAATGACATCTTACTACGCCTTTTGGGACTGCCTGATGATTTTGACGGCAATCTGATAGATGCTTGGAGGGCCTGTTTGCATCCTGAAGACAGTGAACGACGAACCAAAGAGATCGAAGACTTATTGTCGGAGAAAAAGGAGATGACAGAATCGAATTACCGGATCATCCGTTACGACAACCAGGAAGTCCGGATTCTAAGAGGATTGGTTATCGCTGAACGTAACGAGAACCAGGAATTAGTTCGATTGATCGGAACGACGATTGATGTGACAGAAGCCCAACTGGCGGAGAAGAAACTCAAATCGAGCGAGGAGAAATACCGTAATATCATCGATAACATGAACCTGGGGCTGGTTGAAACAGACTTACAGGGGAACATTAATTTCGCCAACCGCAAATTCAACGCACTAACACAGGGAGCGGAATCCACTTCGCTCCTACTTTCCTCTGAACCAGCCCGAGCCCTTGCCGAACGTGCCAACGAAGGTAAAATCTTGTCATTTCACACCGTGGATGACTCCGTTTTTGAGGTAGACCTTTTACGAAATGACCAAAGTAAACTACACGTCTTAGTAAGTACCGCACCAGTTACCGACCAACAACAGCGAACAACCGGGTTCATCAGTATCTACCTGGACATCACGGACCTGAAGAATGTCCAGCAGGACGTACTTCAAAAGAATGAGGAGCTAAAGAAAATCAATGCGGAGCTGGACAACTTCGTTTACAGCATTTCACACGACCTTCGATCTCCCCTGTTATCCATTAAAGGAATCCTCAACTTAATCTCTGACTCCTCGGAAATATCATATAAAAACAGACAATTCTTGGAATTGGCCAATGCTTCAGCTGAACGACTGGACGGTACCATTCAAGAAATCTTGGACTACTCTAGAAACGCCCGCCTGGAACTGAAATTGACAAAATTCGATCTTGAAGCTGAGGTCAGACAGGTTATGGACGACCTACGTTTTTCATGCCCGGAGAACATGCATTTCGAAGTAGTAGTCAACGGAAATCCGGCAATTCTATCCGACAAATACCGGGTGCAGACCCTGCTGAAAAATGTGATTTCCAATGCCGTGAAGTATTACCGGGCATCGGCCAATCCACCCACGGTAAAAGTGACGATTGACACCACCGGACCTGACGTAGATCTACGTATCGAGGATAACGGCCGAGGCATCGATACGAAAAACCAACAGCGCGTATTCGAGATGTTCTATCGGGCGACCAGTGACGTTCCCGGAACAGGTTTAGGACTGTATATTTGTAAGGAAATAATATCGAAGCTCTTGGGCTCTATCCGTCTGGAATCACAACCCAACGAAGGAACCACTGTGCATATCCGACTGCCCCACCACCCTTAATCACCCCCCACTACCATGCATCATTATCTATTGATTGACGACGACACCATCTTCAATTTCATACATTATTTTAAAACCACTTGTA
>CAYWDY010000252.1:0-1370 GCA_964455985.1 uncultured Flavobacteriales bacterium | reverse complement strand
CATACATTCCGAGGTGATCAAGAAAGTCGAACCCGATGCCATGGTATCGATGTTCAATTCAGCCAAAGACGGACTGAAATTCCTTCAGGAAAAAATTGAACAAGGTCAGATGCTACCAGACGTTTTATTTCTGGATATTCGCATGCCGGAACTGGATGGATTCGCTATTTTGGATGAATTGTCCAAATACCCGATTGCTTCGCTCCAAGGCATGCACATTTACATGCTCACCTCTTCCCTCGATGACCGCGACCGGATGAAAGCCCTGAAAAGCGAACTGGTCAAAGGCTTTAAAAGCAAAACACTCACCGCCACCATGTTGATAGAAATCCTGGAAGAATTGACCAAGAACAAACCCAAAGCAAAGTGAAACTGGTAGCAAAAACATTTGCCGGATGCGAAAGTCTGTTGGCTGAAGAGTTGAACCAACTGGGTGCTTCAGAAATCACCCCCTTGATCCGGGCGGTATCCTTCGAAGGCGATCTCGCCTTACTTTACAAATCCAATCTTCATTGCCGTACTGCGCTTCGCATTTTGAAGCCCATACACGAATTCGACGCACCGGACGAAGCTTCCCTGTACAAAGGTGTTCAGGAAATCGATTGGTCTCAATACCTGGAAAACGAAAGCACATTCGCCATCAACTCCACCCTGAGTCAGTCGAACCTCACCCACTCCCAATTCGTATCCCAAAAGGCCAAAGATGCCATTGCGGACCAATTCAGGGCTAAGACCGGAAAAAGACCCAGTGTCGATCTCGAATATCCGGATCTGAGGATAAACCTTCACATGCAACGAAACCGTTGCAGTATCGCTTTCGACAGCTCCGGCGATGCCCTCTACAAGCGAGGCTATCGTGAATTGACCAACCAGGCACCACTGAACGAGGCGATGGCCGCGGCGTTGGTCATGATGACCGGCTGGGATGGATCCTCCCCGTTGGTTGATTTCATGTGCGGCAGTGGCACGTTGCTTATCGAAGCCGCCATGATCAAGCGAAACATAGCACCGGGTAAATGGAGAACGCATTTCGGATTTCAGAACTGGAAAGATTATGACGTGGCCCTCTGGAAAAAAATCTATGACGATGCCGTTCGTGCCGAAAAACCAGCTGATGGAATTTCCATTTACGGCTCCGACATCAGCCACTCGGTTGTCCGTAAAGCCCAAGAGAATATCGATCAAGCCAGACTTTCTGACACGATAGAAGTACAGCAAGGTGACATGAGGTACTTCAAGGCGCCTGCTCCTGCGGGAATGCTGCTTTCTAATCCACCCTATGGATTACGGATTGAACCGCGAGATATCCTGGAATTGTATCGCTCCATGGGTGACACCTTGAAGCAGCGATTGAGCGGCTGGACGTGTTG
>CAYWDY010000251.1:0-3809 GCA_964455985.1 uncultured Flavobacteriales bacterium | reverse complement strand
TTATCTTCAACGGCGAAGTCTATAATTTCCAGGAATTACGAGCTGAGCTTATACGCCTCGGTCATGTGTTCTCCTCACGAAGTGATACCGAGGTAATCCTTCATGCGTATCAGCAATGGGGTAGGGAAGCGGTGAAGCGATTTCGTGGAATGTTCGCCATCTGCATCTACGATACCGAACAACGTAAACTGTTCTTTGCGCGCGATCGCGCCGGCATAAAGCCGCTTTACTATTATTATCATGACGGCTTGTTCCTCTTCGCTTCCGAGCTGAAAGCGTTTCATGAACACCCCGCCTTCCACCCTGAAATGGATGCGGATGCCTTAGCCCTTTATTTTCAGCTTGGGTATGTTCCTTCACCGTACGCTATCTTCAAGCATTCCCATAAACTTCCTCCCGGACATACGCTAGAACTCTCGCTGGATACCGGAAAGGAAAGTTTGGATAGTTACTGGGAAGCTTCGACGGCTTTTCGGCAACCCAAGCTGGAGATTCCTTTTGAAGAAGCAGTCGTTCGAACCGAAGAAGTGCTTCGCGAATCGTTTGACTATCGGATGATCGCAGACGTTCCGGTAGGTGTATTCCTGAGCGGTGGCTACGACAGTTCCTGTGTGGCAGCACTCTTGCGCGCCAGTGGACAGCCCTTGAAGACCTTCACGATCGGATTCGAAGAACAAGCCTACAACGAAGCGGATCATGCCCGACTGGTAGCCAATCATCTAGGTACCGATCACCATGAATACCGTTGTACGTACCGGGAAGCCATGGATATTGTTCCGTCTTGGTCTGATATCTATGATGAACCGTTCGGCGATTCATCGGGGATTCCAACGACCTTAGTGAGCCGTTTTGCCCGCCAGCAGGTCACCGTGGCCTTAAGTGCTGATGCGGGCGATGAGTTGTTCGCAGGATACCCACGCCATCGCAAGAACGTATCCTACCAGCAGAAACTACATTACCTTCCCGACTTTATTTCCCGATCCGTATCGAGATGGATTCCGTCCCGATCCTCTTCGTTGGAGAAAGCGGATCGACTGGGTAAGCTGAAAGCGGTGCTGTCATCGGATGATCCGGTCGCCCGCTTCGCATCCGTCAATCAGGTTTTCACGCCGGAGGAAACACGTCAGCTGCTTAAGACGCAGGCCGGTAAAGGCTCCACCGTTCTTAACGACGGAGTCATTCATAGCCTCCGGTTGGATACGCTTTCTTCCATTTTGCTGGCAGAATATAAAACCTACCTGGTGGATGATATCCTTCAAAAAGTCGATCGGGCGACTATGTCAGCCAGTTTGGAAGGGCGGGAGCCTTTTCTGGATCATCACATTCAGGAGTGGGTGGCTCGCTTGCCCAACGAATATAAGATGAATGCCTCCGAACAGAAGGTTCTGTTGAAAGCCATCGTCCATCGACATATCCCCAAAGAAATCATGGCCCGCCCGAAAATGGGATTCGGTATTCCTCTGGTACGATGGATGAAAGAAGACTTGCGTCCCCTGTTCGACGACGTCATGAGTGATGAAAGTATCCGATCCACCGGATGTCTGGATTTGACCTCCGTGATAGCCATTCGCGACGCCTATTTGCAAGGAAGGCTGGAGAATTTCGAGAGGCTTTGGTTCGTTTTTTCATTCATCCTATGGCACCGACGCTGGATGAGTAAACCCACACCTAAACACGGAAGAGATGGGCGTCATTAAGCGTCAGGGCATCAAGAATACGGTTGTCGGTTACGTCGGCATACTGATCGGCTTCGTGAATCTGATTCTGATTCAGCCGCATTTCTTGACGAAAGAGGAATTAGGACTCACCCGTGTCTTGTATTCCTTTTCGTTGCTGGTCGCCATGTTCGTCCCGCTGGGAATCAATAACGCCACCCTGCGTTATTTCCCGATGTTCAGGGATGACAAGAAGGGACATCATGGATTCTTTGCGTTCATGAATCTGTTTCCGTTCGTGGGATTCCTGCTGGCCGCAGCCGGACTCTGGTTTTTTCAGGATTTCATCCTGGATCAGTACCGTCGCGAGTCGCCTTTGTTCATCACGTTCTTCCGGTATGTATTCCCCTTGGTATTCGTCAGTGCGTTCATCAATACCCTGACGGTCTATTGCAATGCACACCTGAAATCAACAGTACCCTCATTCCTAAATGACATTGGGGTGAGGCTCATGACCATCGCTGTGGTATCCGTTTATTACTTGAAATGGATCACCTTGGATCAATTCGTTGCTGCGTTTGTACTGCTGTATGTCGTACAGTTGCTTTTGTTGGTACTCTTCATTTTCTCGTTTGATAAACCTTCCTTCCGGATCGATTGGCCGGTATTCCGGGAGAAGCGGTTCATGGAGCTGATCCGTTACGGTATGCTTCTTTGGTTCGCCGGAATTGCTTCGCTGGGGTTGAAGTATTTTGACTCGGTGATGATCGGGAAATATATGCCGTTGGCCTTTGTTGGCATCTATACCATTGCTGCCTTTATTCCAACCGTCATTGAGGCGCCATTGGTGGCCTTTGAAAAAATCGCCTCGCCCAAGATTTCCTATGCCTGGTCACTTGATGACAAGAAGCAGATAGAATCGATCTATCATCAATCTTCCTTATACCTTTTTCTGGCCGGAGGATGGTTGTTCCTGCTGATCAATGCCAATGTGGATGCGCTGTACACCTTTCTTCCTGAGGGTTATTCGGATGGGAAATGGGTGGTGTTCATTATTAGCTTGGGTACCTTGTTCAACATGGCTACCGGATTGAATGCACCCATTCTGTTCAATTCGGACAAATACCGTTACGGGGCTTTCTTCCTGATTGTCCTGGCCGTATTAGTATTGGTGCTGCAGATGACATTCATTCCCCGTTTCGGATTATCCGGTGCCGCTTGGGCCACCGCCTTGGCTTCCATTACGTACAACATCCTCTTGATGATTTCCGTATGGCGTTTTTTCGGATTGCAGCCCTTTGATCGTAGAAATCTGAAAGTACTCGTGATCTTCTCGCTTACTTATTTGCTGACATTCATATTGCCGGACGTGGGCAATGCCTACTTGAGCATTCTGATTCGTTCCATTATCCTGACGTTGGTTTATGCAGCAGGGGTAAAGTCATGGAAGGTAGTTCCGGAATTGGAAGCGGAATTGATGAGCAAATTCAGAAAGGTATTGTAAGCCCGAGGCTCAGAATACTTTTTTGATTTTCTTCTTAGCCATTTCTATACTGGCATTCAGCTCGAAGCCCAGGATCAGGCTGAGTGAATTGAAATAGATCCAAAGCATGATGACGATGATCGTTCCAATGGATCCGTACACCTTGTTGTAGCGACCGAAATTATTCACAAAATAGGCGAACCCGGTCGAGAAAAGTATGCATAGCAGGGTAGCGAAAGTGGAGCCCGGGGAAACGAAACGCCAGCGTTTCTTCAGGGCCGGAGCGTAATAATAGAGGAACGAAATGGCGATGAAAAACAATCCCAATACAACGACCCATTTACCCAACAACAGCATGGCCACTTGTGTTTTCGACTTCAGGATATGCTTGTCGGCCAGGAAATCAATAGCTTTTTCGGAAAACAGGATGATAGTTGTAGCGAGTACGATCAGTATGGTCAGGATGAACGTGAGTACGGTTGCCGATTTGCGACGTTGGAAAGGGGATCGGGTTTCTGCTACGTGGTAGGAACTGTTGAATCCCCGCATCATGGTCATGAATCCGTTCGTGGTGAAATATAAAGCCAAGAAAAAACCGAAGGAGAGCAAACCACCGCGTTGGATGGAAATGATATCGACGATAGTCTGACTTGTCCAATGAAAGGCATCTA
>CAYWDY010000250.1:0-3819 GCA_964455985.1 uncultured Flavobacteriales bacterium | reverse complement strand
GAGTGTTTTGTGCATCAGCCGCCGTCCAATAGGTGTTGGTGGCAAGCGTCGAGGGAATCGACGTAATCGCCGAAGACGTCGCTACACCTACCGTGAAATGAACCAGGGAGAAATCGATGTTATTGAGCAGACTGCCGAACTGACCGGTGGTTCCGGGCTCTCCACCGGGAAATCCGAAAGGTTGATTGGCATTGAACGCCTTGAGATCTACCGTTGAACCGATAGCATCATTGCCTAAGTCCACCAGGATCTCCACACGTTCACCAACCATCAACTTGAGTCGGGTTACAGGAACCGGGGCGTTCAATAAGCCACCGTCGTTGGCCATCACATAGAAAGTACGGTTATCGCTAAAACCCAAATTGTAGCCTCGCTCAATCTCGGCATTGAGAACGCGAAGCCGGACCACTTGTCGGGGTAAGGTAAAAGCCGCATTAGGCGTACCGTTGACCAACATATAGTCTCCGTAGGCGCTGTTGGCTGTCACAAACTGATTCGCAGCGGTGTAGCGGCGGCTGGTCAGGGCGATTGGAATATCATCCACTCCATAGGTACGCGGCAAGGGCAGCGCTGCTTCTTCGGAGTCGCGCACAATGATGAATCCACCGAGCCCCATGGTCAGTTGCTCTTGCGTGGTCATGTGAAGATGCGGATGATACCACATGGTAGCGGCCTGGTTGGTGACGGTCCAATAAGGTTGCCAGTCGGTTCCCGGAGGAATGACCTGATGCGGGCCGCCGTCCATCACCGCCGGCAAGTGCATGCCATGCCAATGGACCGTGGTAGAATCATTCAGTCCATTGTGGACATTCATGTGCACCACGTCGTTCTTATCCATGATCAGCGTAGGCCCCCAAAAGGTATTATCGTTGAACGCGTTGGTGATAGTCTGATTGCCGGTTGGACGAAGTTGCATGAAGGTGTCCTTCAAGGCTAGATTGAACGTTGTACCGGTAAGCGTATCAGGAATCACCATAGTGTTGTACTGGGCCTGTGAGGCAACAGAGACGAGAGCACAGGAAAACAACAACAGGAAGTGCTTTTTCATGGAATTATTACATTGGTGGATGGATAGACCCGTCTATACCATAAGAGTTTAACCGAAGCGGACAATAAACAAAAACGCCGGCAGGAAAGCCGGCGTCTTGCGTGTCTGACGTTGAAAGAGATTAAGCCTGCGCTTCGCTGCTCAAAGGCATAACCGAAACGTAGCTCTTATTGTTAGCTTTCTTCTTGAAGATGACCGTACCGGGAACCAACGCAAACAGCGTGTGGTCTTTGCCGATACCGACGTTGTCGCCGGGCATGTGGCGGGTGCCACGCTGACGAACGATGATGTTTCCGGCGATGACAGCTTGTCCGCCGAAGATCTTAATACCAAGACGTTTACTGTGGGATTCGCGACCGTTTTTGGAACTACCGACGCCTTTTTTATGTGCCATGGGTTGAGATGAATTAGAAGTTGGGAATTACGCTTTGATGGAATCGATTTGAACGATGGTCAGGTCCTGACGGTGACCGTTCTGTTTCTGATACCCCTTACGGCGCTTTTTCTTGAATACAATCACTTTATCACCACGAACGTGGGAAAGGATCTTGGCGGAAACGGAAGCACCGCTGAGGTTGGGCATTCCGACTTTTACTTTACCGTTATCGTCCACAAGCAATACGTCCTTGAACTCTACGGTCTTGCCGGCTTCACCTTCGAGACGGTGAACGGTAACACGCATGTCTTTCTGGACCTTGAACTGCTGTCCGGCGATGTTTACAATCGCGTACATCTTACTGATTATTAATTAGTTAGACTATATTCCTCACAATGAGGGATGCAAATGTAGTGAATGAGGAGGAATCGGGCAAGGATTTTTTTAGGATTCCTCCGGACGCCCTGGTACGGCAAAGGAAGTCCGTCCGTTTCACCCGGGGCATAACCCAAACCCGGGTACCGGCCTATTGACCCTTATCCATGACCACTGTAGTGGTCGGGAAGGCGAACTCGCAGCCGTACTTTTCCATCAAAGCCAGGACGTGAAACAGGATTCTCTCCTGTTCAGCAGCGAATTCATCGCGGTCTGAGATAGCGAAAATTGCGGTCACCTGGATATCGATTGAACTCGCACCGAAGGCATGAAGAAAGACGGTTGGTACAGGCTCGACCAAGGGGTGCTCCGTCAGCCAACCGCGCAGCGACTCCATCAGCTCCCGTATGGAAGCCACCGGAGTATCATAGCGAAGTCCGATGGTGAACCGGCAGCGGCGGGACCGGCGGTTCGTGTCATTGATCAGCTCCGCATCCACCATCTTCTTATTGGGCAAAGTGACCAACATCCGATCTATGGAACGGATACGCGTGGAACGGAACCCGATGGACTCTACTGTTCCTTCAATCGTGCCCACCTTCACCAAGTCTCCTACTAAAAAGGGCTTGTCAAGGAAAATCGTGAAGGACCCCAACAGGTTCTCCAACGTTTCCTTGGCAGCCAGAGCAAAAGCCAATCCACCGATACCCAGCCCGGTGACCAAGGAAACAATGTCCAAATCAAACGTAACGGCCAGCAGGATCATGAAACCCAAACCGGCTAATGCCACCTTGATTCCTTCTTTCAGAAACGGTACCACCTGGTCGTCGGTTCGCGACTCCGTGCGACGGGCACGGACCATCAGGACAAGGCCGAAATAATCTACCGTACGGAGGACGAGCCATGTCAGGGAAAAAACCATCAGTCCCCGGTAGATGTGATCGATGATGAAGCGTAATCCGAATTCACGCTCGGAAACCAAGTGCCACTCGATGGGGAAATCCAACCGTTTGAAGGCCAGAAATACGATGATCACCATCAGCAGGAACTGGATCGGAGCCGAGAAGATCCCGATGAATTCCTCTACGCCTACTTCGTATTTGCGGTATTTGAAAAATCGGTAAAGCCCCTCTGACAAGCGGTTGGAAACCCAGCGTTTAAGGAGTATACCCAACAAGAGTATGCCCACCAAAAACAGGTAATCCTCCAGGGTATTACCCCAAAAGGTTCGCTGAAAGTAGGGTGGCAATGTCATGGGTTCCACGAGGGATAATTAGAGCAGTTTACCCATGGCCACTTCCATACCGGCGTGACTGATTCCGGTCTTGCCCGGGTGAATGGCATGAACATCTTTCAACGCCTGCTCGATGCAATGGCTGGCATCGGAGAAGATGGCGTCGTCCGTGATGGGGGTGCCGTCATTCATCAGGTAGCGGAACACGCGGGCCATGCCGCAATTGGCGATGAAGTCAGGAATGACACTCAAATGAGAATCCGCAAACGACATGATCGGACCGAAGAAGATTTCCGGGTCGGCAAAAGGCACGTTGGCTCCGCAGGATATGACCTCCAACTTCTGACGCATCATCCAGTCGATATGCTCACGATGTACCAGGCGGGAAGCGGCACAGGGAACAAAAATTTCGGCAGGAACGTGCCATATGGAATCCTTAATGGTATCAAAGGGGATCAACTGGTCGGTCACCAGCTGGTTACCGTCACGATCGAGGAAAAACCGGGTGACTTCTTCGTGCGAATATCCATCTTCCCGGATGACGCCGCCGTTACGGTCGATAATGCCAACGATTTTGGCTCCGAATTGCGACAGGTAATAGCCGGCGGCTGCGCCTACATTGCCCCAACCTTGAATGATTGCCCGTTTACCCTTCAGTTCTCCGCCAAAAATGCGGTAGTAATGATCTAACGACTTGGCTACTCCATAGCCAGTAATCATATCCGCTACCGTTAGCCCCCGTTTTACATCCGGCGAATAGCGGGAATCGTCCAGTACTTTTTTAAC
>CAYWDY010000249.1:0-3829 GCA_964455985.1 uncultured Flavobacteriales bacterium | reverse complement strand
TTCAGGTTGTCGTCGTTGTAAATCACGAAGTCAAATGGATCTACATATTCATCCTGATTCAAATCACCTGTGAAAAAGGCCCACACATCCGGCTCAACTTCTTTCATGTTGTTCGCAAAGGCCTGACCGTCGGCGTTGGTAAAATCATAACTCACGGTGGCACCCATCATAACAGGCATAGCGCTCCAGGTTTGTATGGACGAGCGATGCATCAACACAATCCAATATGAGGTTCCTTGTATGGAACGAGAGAATGTGACCGAAGCAGTTCCATCAGTCATCAGTATGGTCATGGTATCATCGATGACTACGGTAGGATCCAAACTGTCTCTCAACTGCAAACGAATAGAATCCGATTGATCCACCGTAGCTCCAAGCACACCGGAATTCAGGAGGGCAGAATTCATTACGCCTGATCCCAAATAATACCCCTCCAAGAAAGCGACCAAATGGAGCGTGGAACCGTATGTGCAAGGATTGATGGTCAAATCCAAGGCATAGTCCTGACAATTGAAGGAGTAGTAATATATTCCACCAGCGGTATAAGTAGAATCGTTGACCGGCCAATAATAACTCTGGCAGGCCGTGACAGTATCGACTATCGGTGCTGCTGGACTTCCCGTTACTTCCCACTGACACGTCGTCGCGTTGAATGAACCCGTTTCATAACAAGCCAAAGTAGGTTGAATAGGCTGCTGACCCGTGACTTCCCATTGGCACGTCGTGGCATTGAATGTAGCGGTTTCGTAGCAAGCCAAGGTGGGTTGAGCAGGCTGCTGACCGGTGACTTCCCACTGGCATATTGTCGGGTTGAACGAAGCGGTCTCGTAGCAAGCCAAGGTAGGTTGAACAGGTTGCTGGCCGGTGACTTCCCACTGGCAGGTCGTTGGATTGAATGAAGCCGTTTCGTAGCACAGAACAGAGGGCACAGGAGGGATTTGGATGTCGAGGAACAACCACGATGTATGACAACCGGATACGTAGGAATAGTTACCCGTTGCAGAATAGGTTTGTCCGTCCACGGACCAGGTGTAACTGGAACAAGCTTGAACAAGAGTCGTATCAGAAGTGACGGGCTGAATGGTCAGGTCTACCACAATTGTACTGTCACAACCCACGGATGAAATAGTTTGATACGGATAAATTCCCGAGAGCGATGCCGTATCTCCCCAAGGCAGCACATAGGATCCGCAGGAGGAGACCGCTAGGGTATCCGAGGACCTCTCATGAATTTGAACCACTTCCACAACCGTACTGTCGCAACCGATATAATTGGTATAGGTGGTTGTGTAGGATCCGGAACTGAACACTGATTGGCCTGAGGAAAGGACTACAGAATCACAATCCGACAGCGAGATGGTCGTGATGATTTCTTCCGGTTCACCTATCTGTATATGAACCGTATCGGAACATCCATTCCCATCCATCACCAGGAAATCATGCAGTCCGGCAGCCACCGAATATGTTCCTTCACCACTATATGGCGGCAGTCCGCCACTCAACGAAATAGTCACCTGGGAGGAGTCTCCATGACAAAGAATGGAATCGGCGGTCAGGGATACTACTAAGGGTGGTGCCCCAGTGAGCGTAATGATACCACTGGCAGAAGAGCAATTGTTGGCATCATAAACATAGAATAAGTAATTGCCCGGCGGAACACGATAAGTGGTATCGCCTAGATAGGGCGGAGTTCCCCCTGAAGCGGTAATGACTACCGAGGCAGAATCCCCGGAACATGATATATTTATCAGTGAAGAGGTTACTGATAATACTAAAGGCTCTGAAAGTGAACTCGTCATTGTCAAATTACAACCGACACTATCCGTCAATACCACCGAGTAATTACCAGCTGCCAATCCAGAAATAGAAGACCCTGTGCCTCCATTAGACCACAGATAACTCACTGGCCCATTACCCCCTGTGCTTTGCACTGAAACGGTACCATCTGAGAATCCATTACACGTCACATTCGTAGCGAAAATAGTGGCATCGAGAGTACATACAAAGGTCGACAGTAATGATGACCTTTGGTCTTGGCATCCATTTACATCAGTAACAGTAATAGAATATAAACCGCCGTATAGTTCCGACAATGTATCGTTAGTCGATCCATCAGACCATAAATATGTATATGGTGGTGTTCCGCCGGTTACAACCGCAAATAATGCCCCATCATCCTCTCCCGGACCAGAAACAGGTTGGGGAACTAATGAAACAGATAACTGCGTTGGTTCGGAAATATCTATCGTATCCACCCCCAGACAACCATTCGCATCAGTAATGGTAATAACATACGGTGACGCCACAACGGCCATACTTCCCGTTCCATAATAGGGAGGCGTTCCGCCGATGCCCTGCCATGTTAAGAATCCTGTTCCACCGTAGCAAGTTATAGGAGTTATCGAGGAGGAAATCTGTACGGGATCCGGCTGATTGATAATCACCGTATCCGATACAGAACAACCTGCGGAATCTGTGATGACGAAAACATGTGTCCCTGCTTGTAGGGAAGTATCTGTAATTCCGAAATACGGTGTTACGCCTCCATGTGCAGATACGTGGACCAACGTCGTACCGCCGTAACAACGAACCGAATCATAACTGACATCGACCGTTAACGGATCAGCAGGATCATTGACTGATACGGTAGTCGCATTAGCACAACCGAACTGGTCGGTTACGGTCAAGGTGTATACTCCCGACGGCAATCCGATAAGGTCTGCACTTACCGCGCCGTTCGACCACGAGTAACTCACCGCTCCTTGATTACCACTGACAGCGGAGGTGATTGTACCCGCCGAAGCCTGAGGACACGTATTATCCGTTGCGGTCAACTCCAAGTAGATGGAGCACACCGGACTGTTTATAGTGACATTTCCCGACACGGAACAACCGTTGGCATCAGTGACGGTAAGCGAATAATCCCCTGCAGGCACACCACTTAGGATTGCGGTCGTATCTCCGTTAGACCATTGATAATGTAACGGCGAAGTGCCGCCGTCTAAATAAGGTATGGCTTCTCCATCATTACTGTTTATGGTGGACGTAGGTATTGAGGTGAAACCGTTAAGGGAAAAAGCAGGGGGGCGTGGAACAACAATCAGGTAATAGGAGCCGTTCGCGTCCTCGTAGTAACAACCGTTCGCATCATTGATGAATACCAACACGAGGTCGTCGTAGGTGGGATCGGAAATATTATCTACACCCCCACAACTCCAATAGAACGAATAGGGTTCAGTACCGCCGGAACAATAGGCCGTGAAGAAAGTAGATTCAAAGGCACAGTTCACCGGCGGATAAATCATGGAATCCACTACTAGAGGAGAAGGTTCAGCGACTGTAACAGTAGCGGAACCGGAACAGCCCGCTCCATCGGACACCGTAACCTGATAATCACCTGCAACCAATCCGCTGATGGTGGATGATGTTGATCCATCAGACCAAGAATACGTAAAGACTGAACCGGAAGACGATACGGACACAGAGGCCGTTCCTGTATTTCCACCATGACATAAGACAGGAGTGGATTCAGGTATCAACGTCAGATTGCAAGCCGGATCTGTTACGATAGCCGTGTCCATGGCCATGCAACCGTTTCTGTCCGTGACAATCACCGAGTATGTACCCGTTGACAGACCCGAAATAGATGAACTTGTTGAACCGGTATTCCAAGAATACGTGTACGGTGTAGTCCCCCCTGAAACTACAACAGAAGCAGAACCATCTGATGCGCCCGGCGCCGAAACTGATGAACTGGAAGTAGAAAGCACCAAAGTAGATGGCTGGTAAATGGTAACAGCCATACTGGCTGAGCAGCCATTAGCATCCG
>CAYWDY010000248.1:0-3841 GCA_964455985.1 uncultured Flavobacteriales bacterium | reverse complement strand
TTAGCCCCCGTTTTACATCCGGCGAATAGCGGGAATCGTCCAGTACTTTTTTAACACCCAGCTGAAGCTGCCGGATGATCCGTTCGGTTTTCTCAGGGGAAGCCTGCCAATGCCCGACAACCGTTCCTTCCTGTGGGTGACGCAGTCCATACTTTTCGGTCAGGGGAATGACGTCATGGATCTCATCCACATTCAGGTCACCGCCCGTACCGTAGTAGCCTTTTAGAAGGGGCATGACCGCCCTGAACCAACGCTCCAGCACACCCTTTTTACGGGGGTCGGACGGATCAAAGTTGATGCCCGATTTAGCGCCCCCAATGGGAGGACCAGAAACAGAAAATTTGATTTCCATCGTCTTGGCCAGCGATTCGAACTCGCGCTTGTCAAGGCCCGACCGCATGCGTGCTCCGCCACCGGCAGACCCGTTCCGGACCGCATTAATCACCAGCCAACCTTCGGCTTCGGTCTCGGCATCTTTCCATTCAAAAACGATTTCAGGCCTTTTTTCCTCGAAACGACGGATCATTTCCCGAACCTTGTTCTGCTCCATGTACTGTTTATTTGGTTGTGCGGGTGCAAACGTAATCGTTTCCGCTCAATGCTCAAACGGCACCGGTGTACCGACCCCGGTAATTTGAACTGAAAAAAAATCTTTTCATTTGGAACTTCGGAATTTGTTCTTGTAATTTTGAGCACTCACTGCTACGTTTGCAATCTACTTCTTAACCTCTATTTCATCCATGGCAACCAAGAAGAAAACCGCCTCCAAAGCGAAGGCAAAACCGGCCAAGAAAAAAGCGCCGGCCAAGAAAGCCGCCGCTAAAAAACCGGCTACCAAAAAGGCCCCTAAAAAAGCGGCCAAGAAGCCAGCCAAGAAAGCTGTAGCTAAAAAGCCTGCAGCCAAAAAGCCTGCGGCGAAAAAACCGGCTGCTAAAAAAGCGGTGACTGCTAAACCAGCGGCCCCTAAAAAGCCTGCTGCATCCAAGAAAGCTCCGGCTCCGAAAGCCAAAGCTGCTCCCGCCAACGATGATTTACTGGAAATGGAAAATGACCACATGGATATGGCTCCTATCTCCCGCGAGATGGATCAGCAAGATATGGACCTGCCCATGGACGATATCAAATTCGACGATGAGCCCGCCGATATGGGCTCCTTCGACGATGATGACGACGATTTCTAATCGATAAATCAGGGTAAGACTTCACGGCCGTCTCTGTAAAGGGACGGCTTTTTTCATTGGTAGCCGTCAGGTCATTCGGGTAAATCGACCGATCCGGCGCAATGGTCATAAGGTGCTCCGGTGACGCTGGCCAACACATTAGGCTCTTCACACCAGCGCAGCACACCCAAAAAAGCGAATATCAAAGCCTCCTTAAAGCGTATCAGGTCATCCCCTCCTACTTCGACTCGCATGGCGGCGTGGTGGCGGATACGCTGCACCAGAAAATCATGATAGGCGCCACCACCTGTAATCAACATCCGTGACTCGGACGTACGCCATGGGCGATCCGTCGAAACGCCGATTTGCCAGGCGATATGCTCAACCACCGTCCGGAGCAGGTCGCGTGTCGGTTCGGTCCGCTGGAGTAACCCGAGGAAATCATGTTCAATGTCTTCGCGTCCGAGTGACTTGGGGTGGCTTTTCCGGTAATAGGCAACGTTGTTCAGTTCCTGCAGCAACGGCTCTATGACTCTTCCCTCCGCCGCCAGTTTTCCCCGGTCGTCGTAGGGCAATCCTTCCCGTACAGCAAGTGCGTTCAGCAAGAGGTTGCAGGGTGAAATATCGTAGGCGATGCGTCGATTTTCTTCTTCAAATGAGATGTTGGCGATTCCACCCAGATTCAGGCAATAATCAAATTCACCGAAGAGTCCGCGGTCTCCGATGGGAACCAGCGGCGCACCTTGACCGCCCAAGGCGACATCCTTGGTCCTGAAATCAGAAACAACCGGCAGTTGGCTCACAGCGGCCAGCGCCGATCCGAGTCCAAGCTGAAACGTGAATCCGCGAACGGGCTGATGAAAGACCGTATGGCCGTGCGAAGCGACGAAATCGGCTGTGAGTCCGCGGTCCGATAAAAACCGCTTGACCTGCTCACCCATCCACCGACCGTAAGCGGTATGCTGCTCCATCAATTTCTCACCGGACAGGCCGTGGGCCGCGACTAGCATGGCGGCCATTTCACTGTCATACTCAACCGTCTCCCCCGCCCTGATGGAAAATTTCCACCGGCCTCCAGCTCGTTGGAATTCACAAAAGGCGATATCCAAGCCGTCCAAAGAGGTTCCGGACATGAGTCCGACGACGCGGTAGGAAGTCATGTGACGAAGGTACGTAATTCGGCTCCTGAAGCTCACTCCTCTTGCCATTTCCCGCCAATAATAGTAGTTTCGTGGCCCGATGAAAAATGATTCATCGGACGATCAAACCGATTCTATTTCTACGCCTTCACCCCGATTCCTATGCATTTCGAATTATCCGAAGAACACCTCATGATCCGCCAGGCCGCGCGGGATTTTGCCCAAAACGAATTGAAGCCAGGCGTCATTGAGCGCGATGAGCACCAGAAATTCCCTGCCGAGCAGATCCGCAAGATGGGCGAACTCGGTTTCATGGGCATGATGGTCAGTCCTGAGTACGGCGGTGGCGGCATGGATACGATTTCCTATGTATTGGCCATGGAAGAGATTTCCAAAGTGGACGCCTCTTGTTCCGTAGCCATGTCGGTGAACAACTCCTTGGTCTGCTGGGGACTCGAGACCTACGGAACGGAGGAACAAAAACGCAAATACCTGGTGCCGTTGGCCAAAGGCGAAATCATCGGTGCTTTCTGTCTGTCAGAACCTGAAGCCGGATCAGACGCCACCTCGCAACATACGACCGCCATCGATGCCGGTGATCATTATGTATTGAACGGCACGAAGAACTGGATCACGAACGGATCCAGCGCATCGGTTTACCTGGTCATCGCCCAAACGGATGTGGCGAAGGGTCACAAGGGAATCAATGCCTTCATCGTTGAAAAAGGATGGCCGGGATTCACTGTTGGTCCAAAAGAAAACAAGTTGGGCATCCGCGGTAGCGATACGCACTCACTCATGTTCTCCGACGTAAAGGTTCCCAAAGCCAATCGTATTGGAGAGGACGGTTTCGGATTCAAGTTCGCGATGAAGACGTTGACCGGCGGCCGTATCGGTATCGCTGCTCAAGCACTCGGCATCGCTGCCGGTGCTTACGAGCTCGCCCTGCAATATTCCAAAGAACGCAAAGCCTTCGGAAAACCTATCTCCGAGCATCAGGCCATCCAGTTCAAATTGGCTGATATGGCTACCAACATCGAAGCGGCACGTTTACTGACGTTGAAATCTGCTTGGATGAAAGACAACCACATGGATTACGGCTTGTCCTCTTCCATGGCCAAGTTGTTCGCTTCCCAAGTGGCAATGGACGTGACGGTGGAAGCTGTTCAGGTTCATGGCGGCTACGGTTACGTGAAAGAATTCCACGTTGAGCGTTTGATGCGTGATGCCAAGATCACCCAGATCTACGAGGGAACCTCGGAGGTACAGAAGATTGTGATTTCACGGTCTATTCTTGGCAAATAATTCCGCATGAACGTCCACCTGCGATACTTGCTGGTCGTTTTGGTCCTTTGGGCCACGGTCGGTTGCATTCCGCAGAAGGAAGTCGTCTACTTTCAAGGACAGATCCCTGCACTCACCCAACCGGACGCCTACGCGTTACGGATATATCCGGGTGATATCTTGTCCATCAATATCTTCACTACACACGCTGAAGCCTATCCTTATCTCGCTGCGCCGTCCGATCGTCCGACCAGCGAC
>CAYWDY010000247.1:0-3864 GCA_964455985.1 uncultured Flavobacteriales bacterium | reverse complement strand
CTGTCGTGGATGCCTCGGTCATACAACCGGTCTCGTGCTTCGGCGGTGCCGACGGAATGGCATCCGTTCAAGTGATTAGCGGCAACGGTCCGTTCAATTATTCGTGGCCGGGCGGTACGAGCAACGATACCCTGATGAACAGGGCTGCAGGTACCTATGCGGTGGAAGTTACGGACGCGAACGGCTGTGTCGCCGTAGATACAATCACCCTCACCCAACCGCCGGCGTTGACCATTTCCACTTCAGTCAATCCGGTGGCTTGCTTCGGGGATAATACCGGTTCTGTTACCGTCTCCGTATCCGGAGGAGTAAACGGGTATTCTTATTCTTGGTCCAGCGGAGCGACTACTTCTTCCGTCAACAACCTGACTGCCGGAAATTACAGTGTGACGGTCATCGACGCAAACGGTTGCACCGCCACCGCCGCTTCTGTCGTCAGCCAGCCCAATGCCCTGATTGTAGCGCTGAATGCAGTGCCTGCTACCTGCAACGGACTCGCAAACGGTTCGGCCACCGTAGCTGCACAAGGCGGTACCGTCAGTTATCATTATAGCTGGTATCCCGGTGGTTCGACATCCCAGAACGTGACTGGCTTGGCCGCCGGTTGGCACCGCATCACCATTGATGATGCACACGGTTGTATCATCACGGATTCCATCCTGATCACTGAACCGGCTCCCATCACGGCTACCTCTAACACCCAACCCGCCACGTGTGGTGTGGCCAACGGATCGGCTACTTTATCGGCTCAGGGTGGTACGCCCGGTTCCGGATACCAGTATACATGGTCGCCAGGCGGAGCAACGGGAAGCAGCGTGTCCGGTTTGATGGCCGGTACTTATAACGTGACTGTGACGGATCAGAACGGCTGTGCCGGCGTATTTCTGGCTACTGTAGGTAACAGCGGTGCACCGGTGGTGAATGCATCCGTGATTCAGCCGGTTTCATGTTTCGGCGGTGCCGATGGAATGGCGTATGTTCAGGTGGTAAGCGGTAACGGTCCGTTCAACTACGCATGGCCGGGTGGTGCCAACAACGATACGTTGTTAAATCGCGCCGCCGGAACCTATGTCGTGGAAGTTACGGACATCAACGGCTGTGTGGCCCTGGATACCATCAACATCTCTCAACCCACCGCTTTGGTGCCCACCTCGACAGCAACGCCTGCCTCTTGTCATGATCTGCTCGACGGTACGTTGTCCGGTAACGTAACCGGTGGAACACCGAACTACAGTTATGTGTGGAATCCGGGTTCGTATGCAGGAAGAAATGTCACGTCAGTCGCCGCAGGTACCTACACGCTGACTGTCACGGATGCGCAGGGTTGTACCAGTACGACTACCGCTACGATTACCCAGCCTACCCCCATCCAATTGTCTACGACCAGCGCGCCTGCCGCTTGCTACGGCACCGCCACGGGAACGGCTTCCGTGTCTGCTACGGGTGGATCCGGAGCATACACGTTCACTTGGCAGCCCGGAAGCAGTACCGGAACAAATGCCGGTGCGCTCGAAGCAGGTCTTTATACGGTGGTAGCGACCGATGCAAACGGATGTTCCATGTCAGCCCAGGTCACTGTTGTTGAGCCTGATCCTGTCAGCCTGACGGTCACCACCGATTCGGTGAGTTGTAGTGGTGCATCCGATGCCTCCTTATCGGTCACCGCCGCCGGCGGTAACGGCGGATATCAATACCTCTGGCAACCGGGCGGAGTCGCCACTCCGCAAATCAGTGGCGTCGGTTCCGGTACTTATTCCGTTATCGTTACGGATGTGAATGGATGCAGTGCCACCAGTACCAGCACCGTCATCGATCCAGATCCAGTGGTGCTTACTGTTTCATCGCCACCCATACTGTGTATCGGACAGTCGACATCGTTGGTAGCTTATGTAACTGGTGGCACACAGCCTTTCACCTACACGTGGAATACCGGCGTTCAGTCGGATACAATCACTGTCGATCCTACGGTAACGACTCCGTACACTGTATCCGTCGTCGATGCCAACGGTTGTGCGGCCGCTCCTCAACAACTTATTGTCGAGGTGTTCCCCCCATTGGCACTTGCGGTATCTCCGTTGCCTGATATCTGCGGTGGCGATTCGGCTCTGCTTTCTGCTGTGGTAACTGGAGGAAACGGAGGTCCATACCAGTATTCGTGGAACGACCAGAGTATTTCCAGCCAGACGGCGTTGGTATATCCGATCAACGACTCCATGTTCGTGGTGACAGCCTCGGACGGTTGCAGCCCGGATGTCATCGATTCGGTCAGCATCCGTGTGAATCCGCTTCCGCAAGTAGACCTCACACCCCAACAGATCAGCGGTTGTACGCCCGTTGAAGTCTTGTTCGCCAACCAGTTTTCCGTCCCCGATGGCTCGGTCTATCAATGGAATCTCGATGACAACAGCACCTCCACGGATTCCACCCCGTCGCATATCTACACGACACCGGGAACCTATGATGTGTCGTTGATGGTCACCACGCCGGAGGGATGTTCTACTACCCAGCTGGTGAATGATGTCATTCAAGTGTATGGTTTCCCGACCGCTTCCTTCGATCAGTCCGCCACGTCGGTCTCCTTCTTGACTCCGGGTGTGAATTTCTTTGACCAGAGCGCAGATGCCATAACGTGGACTTGGGATTTCGGTGATGGAATCACGGAGACCGGTTTGCCAAACCCTTCGCACATCTACGCTGATTCAGGCACCTATCAGGTACAACTCATTGTTACCAGCGAGGGCGGCTGTCCGGATACGACCTACGGATTAGTTCGCATCGAGCCGGAGTTCACCATCTTCATACCGAATGCCTTCACGCCGAATGGCGATAATCAGAACGAAGGATTCATTGCGATTGGGATGAACATCATCGAGTACGAAATGTGGATCATCGACCGATGGGGGCTTGAGATTTTCCATTCTACCGGCTTTGATCATCCGTGGGATGGCACTTACTATGGAAACGGCAATCCCTGTCAAGCGGATGTGTACGAGTATATCATCGCTGCTACGGACGTCAAAGGCGGTAAGCACCGTTACCTGGGTCATGTGACTCTGGTTCGTTGATCTTTTTCTTCTCAAGTCGGATTGGACATATACTTTCGGTCTTCTTTCGATTATCTTTCGCGGATCATCAGGCGATCTGCCTATTATGAACGCGAACCCAACTTTACCGGAAACCGATGGCTTGAATGCAGAGGAAGTGTTGCAATCCCGTCAGGTGAATGGGAGGAATGTCCTTCCTCAGACGGGCCGTCATTTCTTGCATATCCTTAGGGGCGTATTTTTAGAGCCGATGTTTCTGCTGCTCTTGGTCGCAGGTTCGTTGTATTTCATCACGCATCAATACCAGGAAGGCTCCATCATGTTAGTGGCCTTGGCTGTAGTCGCCGGGATTTCGGTTTTTCAGGAAATCCGAAGCGAGCATGCACTACGTGCACTGCGGGAAATGACTCAACCGCTGGTGAAAGTCCGTCGTGGTGGTACGTTGGTGGAAATACCGGTCGATGAGGTAGTTGTTGGTGATTTGGTAATCTGTTCAGAGGGGGAGAGGTTGCCTGCTGACGGCGAACTGATTTCATTCAATGATCTTTCCATAGATGAGTCGCTGCTTACCGGAGAGTCGCTGTCGGTCACCAAGAATAAATCCGGCGACCCCGTTTATTCGGGAACCTTGGTCGTAGCGGGTAGCGGGATGTACCGCGTTTCTCATGTCGGTGTTCGCAGCCAGATCGGTCGTTTGGGTCAGCAGTTGGTCGAAAGCTCCGAAGTGCGTACGCCCATGCAGCGGCAAGTCGATGTCTTTGTTCGGGGCATGGCCTTAATTGGCAGCTTGGCCTTTCTGATTGTGTGTTTCATCCACTAT
>CAYWDY010000246.1:0-3880 GCA_964455985.1 uncultured Flavobacteriales bacterium | reverse complement strand
ATAGCGATGGTCTCCAACCCAGACGCACAGTACCGGTTCACGGTCATACCAGGCACCTTGACCGTATCAAGGCCCATCAATGAAATCAAACGACCCATGTTCAGCCCCTGCTCCGCCTCTGGCGTTGCATTACCGACGATGACATCTTCGATCCACTCTTTCTCGAGAGTCGGAATCGAATCCACGAGATGCTTCAATACGGCCGCACCCATATCATCGGGACGAAGGGTTTTGAAAACCCCTTTGGGCGCCTTGCCCACGGCCGACCGGAATCCGGCTACTATGTAAGCCTCCATGGAGATCTCTTGAATTATTTCTTCTTGGTTGTATCTGCAGGTGCTGCACCGGGCTTGGGTGTCCCCCCGGCAGCCGGTGCGCCTCCTTTACCAGCCGCTTTTTTATCGGCAGCCTTTTTGGCGTCTTCCTGTTTCTTTTTCTGATCCTCCAGCACAGCTGCATCTACTCCGTCCTTGTAGGTGCCTTGACCTACGACAGCACCTTTACGGTTGTACGTTTTCCATACACCGTCGCGTAATCCCCGCTTGTAAGACCCTTCTTGACGCAACGTGCCGTCTTCGAAATACTTCTTCCAAACGCCGTCTTTTTTTCCGTCACGATATGCCCCCTCTACCATGGCCTGACCGGAAAAGAAGTACTTGGTGTACTGACCGTCCTTTACTCCGGCCAGGTATTCGGTTTCCTCCCGAACTTTATCATAGGCATAGAATTTACGGTCAACACCTTCCTTTTGGTCGTTGACATATTCGGTTTCGGATACTTTTTCACCGAAAGAATTGTAAACCATCCAGAGACCTTGGCGACGGCCGATTTCGTCGGTCTTGTTGCGGTGCTTTTCCTTGCCGGGCGCATATTTGGGCTTTTCTTCCGTACCCTGACCCATGGCCATCAAAAATGGCATGAGTACTAAAAACAAGGTGCTTAGTGATCGATAATACACGTTAGGTTTCATGTGAATATAGGTGTGGTGTTAATTTCGTAATGGTTTTCCGGAAGTAAGAATGCTTTGAATGCGTTCGAGTGTCTTACGCTCACCGCATAAAGAAAGAAAGGCTTCGCGTTCGAGATCCAGCAGGTACTGTTCAGACACTTTAGTTGGCAGAGAGAAGTCTCCTCCGCTCATGACCCAGGCGAGTTTTCGGGAAATCAGCAAATCATGATCGCTGATGAAATGTCCATCCCTCATAGCGTTGGCTCCTGCATAGAAAATACCCAAGGCGCTTTTACCCAGGACAGTGATGTCTTCTCGTTTGGGCTTCTGGGTATAGCCCGCATCGGCCAACGTGATGACAGCCTTTTTCGCGGCAGCGATACGACGGTGTGGATTCAGCACCACCTGATCCCGACCCTTGAGCAGGATATTCATGTCGAAGGCCTCGTGGGCGGACGTGGAGACCTTGGCCATTGCAATAGATAAATAATAATCCCGGAGAATACCTTCGTTGATGACGCCGTCCTGGAAGCGATCCGAAGCGCGAAGCGCGAACTCTTTGGAACCACCGCCACCCGGAATAAGTCCGACTCCGAATTCCACCAATCCTGTATAGGTTTCAGCGGAAGCGACGACTTGGTCGGCATGCAATGTCATTTCACAGCCACCGCCTAAGGCAAGTCCGTGCGGAGCAACAACTACCGGAACGGATGAGTACCTGACGCGCATGTTCATCTGTTGAAAGGCACGCACGGCCATATCGATCTCATCGAATTCCTGTTCGGCTGCCATCATGAAGATCATACCCAAGTTGGCTCCGGCCGAAAAATTGGCTCCCTCATTGGCGATGACCAATCCGCGGTATTCCTTCTCCGCCGTTTCAATGGCGTGCATCACCCCTTGCAGGACTTCGCCGCCGATGGTATTCATCTTGCTGCGGAACTCCAAGTTGAGTATTCCGTCGCCGATATCGATCAATTGACTGCCGCTGTTTTTCCAAATGACGCGATCGCGATAAGCATCCAACAGCACTAATCCGGCTGCGTGGGAATCGGTAGCCAAAGCACGGGATGATGGTTCATAATAGTGACGCGTACCACCGGACCACGAATAGAACGTCTGCTGGTTGGAGGCCAGCATGTCGTACACCCAGGAGGCAGGCTTCAAGCCCTTTTCCTCCATCACGTTGATGACATTAGATACACCCAACACATCCCACATTTCGAAGGGACCTAAGTCCCATCCGAAACCAGCACATAAGGCCTGATCAATGCGGGCCAAGTCGTCTGAGATTTCAGGAATGCGATGCGTGACGTATTGGAATAAGCGACAGAATGATTCCCGGTAGAATTCGCCCGCTTTGTCTTTGCCCTGAAACAGGATGGGCAGCCGGGCTTTCAGGTCGTCCATGGATTTAGTCTGCTCCAAGGTGGCAAACTTTGTTTTAGCCTTGGGCCTATACTCCATGCTGGCGAAATCCAAGGAGAGTATCTCACTCTTACCGGATTCGTTCTTAATCTTCTTGTAAAAACCTTGTCCCGATTTGTCTCCCAGCCGCTTCTCTTCCACCATTCGTTGAACATATGCGGGCAACTTGAAAATATCACGGGCTTCGTCCTTCGGGCAACGTTCGTAAACGTCCGCCGCCACCTTGACTAAGGTATCCAACCCTACGACATCACACGTCCTGAACGTAGCGGATTTGGGACGACCGATAACAGGTCCGGTTAACTTATCTACCTCATCAACGGTCAGTCCCATGGATTCTACCGTATGAAAGAGTGATAGAATAGAGAATACACCGATGCGGTTGGCGATGAAGGCCGGCGTGTCCTTACAGCGGACTACCGTTTTACCGAGGTAACGGTCGCCGAAGTCAGCCAGGAAGTCCAATACACCGAGATCCGTTTCAGGACCGGGTATCAGTTCCAGCAGACGCAAGTACCGGGGCGGATTGAAAAAGTGAGTGCCGCAAAAATGCCTGCGGAAATCATCCGATCGACCTTCGGCCATCAGGTGAATGGGAATTCCGGATGTGTTAGAGGTGATGATTGAACCCGGCCGGCGATGTTGCTCCACCTGTTCGAAGACCTGCTTCTTGATATCCAACCGTTCGACCACCGCTTCGATGATCCAGTCGCACGCGGAGATCCGGTGCATATCGTCGGTGAAATTTCCGGTACTGATGCGGCTGGCAAACGATGCACGGTACAAGGGAGCGGGAGAACTCTTCAACGTGTTTTGAAGGGCCGTATTGACAATCCGTTGGCGGACCTTAGGGGAATTCAGGGTTAGTCCGGCAGCAGCTTCAGCGTCGGTCAGTTGATCGGGAGCAATGTCCAGCAAAAGCACTTCCAGTCCGACGTTGGCGAAATGGCAAGCGATGCGGCTTCCCATGATGCCGCTGCCTAACACAGCCACTTTTTTCAACGTTCGGTTCATATTACTACTGTTCACTGGGTGCTTTTTTCCTGAGCGTAAATCTTTAAAATGAGTTCTTTGTACTTCTCGGCAATGAACTTCCGGCGAAGCTTCAACGTAGCCGTCAACTCGCCACCGTCGATAGTCCATTCATGAGCCACCAGCTCGAATCGTTTGATCTGTTCGGGCTGTGCAAAGTCCTGATTGATCCGTTCCACTTCACGCGCTATGCGATCCAAAACCTCAGGCAAACGGACTGCCTCTTGGGATGAAACGAACGGAATTTCTTTTATAGTACACCAATCCTTCAGGTAAGCAAAGGAGGGAACGATAATGGCAGCGGGGAATTTCTGATTCTCTCCAATCACCATGATCTGTTCGATGAAAGGAGATTCCTTAAACTTGTTTTCCAGAGCCTGAGGAGCGATGTATTTACCGCCGCTGGTCTTGAAGATTTCTTTTTTACGGTCTGTGATCTTCAGGTAGCGGTTCTCCTCGAAGGTCCCGATA
>CAYWDY010000245.1:0-3898 GCA_964455985.1 uncultured Flavobacteriales bacterium | reverse complement strand
AATCGGTCATCATTCATGTGGACGCAATGCCCGAGGTCAAGGTCAGTGATATCCGGCTTTGTGAGGGGATTCCGATCATCATGGATCCTCAAGTTCTATCGGTTTATGATTCCTTGCGTTGGAAGACGTCAGGTACTGGAAAGCACCTTAAGCCCAACGAGCCCATCACCGCATATGAGCCTTCGGAAACAGATGTGAAAAGTGACGGAGTCGATCTTACCATATCCGTGTATCACGGTGTTTGTCCGGTAGCGGAAGCTTCTCTCCATTTGATCATTGACGAAAAACCGAAACTAAGTCTTCAGAAAAAATCAATCAAGGATGCTTACTCCCTTGAGGTAGCGCCCCAAAACGGGCTGGAATATCAATGGAAAACCAACGGTCAAGGACAGTTACTCACATACGGTAATAGGGTAGAGTACTTTCCAGTGAAGGGGGAGTCTGGAACCTGGGTATCGGTTTCCACTCAGTCAGATCGGGGATGCGAGTCTACCTCCTCAGTATGGTTGAATGCGGAAAGTCCTTGAAAAATCCTTGGAAATCAGCCACAGTGGCGGATTTCCTCTTAATATAAAATGCTGATTTTAAATTATGCCTTACCATGCTTATTCGGCCGTTCACCAAAATCACCATCAAAGTACCTTCTTGAAAAAGTGGAGAATTGCTGAGAAAAGTCACTAATCGATAAGAAAACGTACAATTAATCTAAAGCATACAAAAGTACTAGCTCACTCGCCACAAACCGCTTGACATGCATGCTGCTTTTTATAGCGTTGCATCAAGCTTCATTATACGCTAAATTGCTGTTTCTAGGTGGATTAGGATTTTCCCGAACTCCGCTCTTGGACAGTAGTCGAACTTATAAAATGCCCAAAAAGTTGCAACATATCGCGCTTGAATCAGAAGGAAGTATCAAGTCCAGTTGACTACTACTAGGCTTTTTACACATCACGGAAACGAAAACACACAACAATGGAAAATATCTACTACTCAACCCAAACGTCGAACTGGAACGCTTCTGCATTCCGACGGGTGCGCTTCCATTTCAACAGCACCTATGCCAAATCGTTGGTCGTTTTGGGAATGTGTCTCTCCATGATGGCTATGCCCATGGAATCACTACGCGCTCAAGGCTGCGCGACTCCTGTAGTCGTTAATGCCGGTGTCGACCAAAGCGCTTGCTCCTTGGGTAATATCCAATTGGCGGGTTCCGTTTCAGGTGCCATCTCGACGGGTTACTGGACTTCCGATGGAAGCGGAAGTTTTGATAATTCCGCGTTGATGAATGCAGTCTATACACCTGGTCCTTTTGACAACGGTTTGACCATCACCTTCACATTACATTCTGATGATCCAGGGGCCCCTTGTGATCCAGCCGAAGACCAGATGACCGTTGTGTTCCATGAACCGGTCATCGTCGATGCCGGCATGGATCAAAGCATCTGTGCTTTTGGTGATGTTCAATTGGGTGGAGTTGTGGTTGGTTCTGTGACCACCGGTTATTGGACCTCCAGCGGTAGCGGTACGTTCAGTGATGCTACCGCGCTTGATGCTGTTTATACTCCTGGACTTTCTGATTACGGTACAGTCGTTTCCCTCACCTTACACTCCGATGCACCACCGTCACCTTGTGCATCAGCTACGGATGTTGTATTAATCACTGTCGATAATCTTTTGACGACATCGGTGAACCTTGTAGATACCACCATTTGTTCCGGTTCAAGTGCATCCGCCACGGCTTCCTTGACCGGTGCATCCACAGGGCTTACTTGGGCTATCGAAACGGGTAACGGCTCCATATCGACATCGACGGCGTTGGACGGTAGTGTTACGGTGACCTATCAATCCGTAACGAGCGATGCAGGTAATATTGTTATCTTGTCTTGTACTCCCTCAGGACCTGCTGCAAACCTGTGTCCTCCTCAGGCTGAATATGTGACCCTGCATATTGATCCGATTCCGGTTGTGAATGCCGGCAGTGATTTCAATATCTGTTCAGGTCAACCGATTCCTCTTTCCGGAACTGTTTCCAATGGCGCCTCACTCGGTCAGTGGTCTGGTGGTCTGGGTACTTTCGATGATGAATACGATTTGACCACCAATTACAATGCTCACCCTAATGAGATTGGTACAACAGTCCTGTTGACGCTTACCTCTATCAATGGCTTTAACGTTTGTCCTGCCCAGTCTGATGATATCGAAGTCACCATTGTCGATCCCTTTGTGGATGCCGGTGGTGATTTACGCATTTGCATCGATGGCGGAGTGGCCGACTTGAATCCTCTCATCATTGGTGGCACTGGAACCGGTGCGTGGACTGGCGGCTTAGGAACCTTTACACCGGATCGCAACACGCCCAACGCCACGTACACGCCGGATTCTTCGGAAGCAGGAACTACGGTCACGTTGACCTTTACGGTTGATGCCGGACTTTCTTGCCCCACGATCTCTGATGCCTTGGATATTTTCATCGATCAAATTCCTCTGGTGGATGCAGGTCCTGATCAGGATGCTTGTTTGGATGGCGGTTCTGTTTTCTTGAATGGTTTGGTGTATGAGTATGCAATTACCGGCCATTGGGAAGGTGGAGCAGGAACGATGAATGTGTTGAACGGCGATCCCCTTACCGTTGAATACTTCCCCGATCTTTCTGAAGCAGGCCAAACCGTTATTTTCACCCTTGTCTCTGACAACGGTGATAACGTGTGTTATCCCGGTACGGATGAAATGACTGTGACCTTCACCAGTGGCCCCATTGCAACGGCTGGTCCTGAGCAACGCATTTGCAATGAAGGAACGGTCACCTTGTCTGGATCCATCAGTGGTGGAACCGATGGCACTTGGTCTACTTCCGGTGACGGTACGTTCGCTAATGACCGTTCCCTTTCGACTGTTTATACTCCTGGTCCGTTGGATCGTTCGGGTGGATATGTTCAGTTGACTCTCACACCGGATGCCACGAATCTTTGTCCTCCTTTTACTTCTTCACTCGATCTGGTCATCAATCCGGCCATCGTACTTTCTTCTTCTATCACTGCTGTAAGCTGCCATACGCTTTCTGACGGAGCGATTGATCTTACAGCTACCGGTGGTTCTGGTCCGCTGACCTACGCTTGGTCCAATAGCGCTACTTCTCAAGATATTTCAGGATTGGTTGCCGGTTCTTATTCAGTAACCGTCACTGACTCTACCGGATGTACCAATCAAGCTACCTACACGGTTACTCAACCGACTCCAGTTATCGTATCCACCACACAAACCAACCCGGTATGTAACGGAGCAGCTACGGGCACTGTTGACCTGACGGTCAGCGGCGGTACGTCGCCTTACACGTACAGCTGGAGCAACGGCTCAACGACAGAAGACCTGAGCGGATTGCTGGCCGGCACCTATACGGTGACGGTTAACGATGCTAATGGTATTACGGCTGGTTGCACAGCCACCACATCTGTCACCATCACGCAGCCATCGGCTGTGTCACTTTCCACCACTCAAACCAATCCGGTATGTAACGGAGCGGCTACGGGCACAATCGACCTGTCGGTCAGCGGTGGTACAGCGCCTTACACGTATTCTTGGAGCAACGGCTCAACGTCAGAAGACCTGAGCGGTCTGTTGGCCGGCACCTACACGGTGACGGTAAATGACGCAGCCGGTTCTACGCTGGGTTGTACTTCGACTACGTCAGTAACGATTACAGAGCCTACGGCTGTTGTTGTATCTACGACTCAGATTAATCCGGTATGTAACGGAGCAGCTACTGGCACGGTTGACCTGACGGTCAGCGGCGGTACGGCACCTTATACGTATTCCTGGAGTAACGGTGCTACTACCCAAGATTTGAGCAGTCTGTTGGCCGGCACCTACACGGTAACGGTTAATGATGCAGCTGGCAATA
>CAYWDY010000244.1:0-3901 GCA_964455985.1 uncultured Flavobacteriales bacterium | reverse complement strand
TGGTTGACCCAACGAGGTACACCGGTTCCAGCCGGTTCGCGGATCAAGGTAAAGTCATTGGCTACCGCCGGAGCGTTCGGGTCGATGAGTACGCGTTCGCAACCGGGAGAAACAACATCCACGAGTCCAGCAGCCGGATAGACCACCAACGAAGTTCCAACCACGAGTAAGATATCGGCTTGGGAAACGATTTCGGCAGCTTCCTCTAAGGCAGGAACCATTTCCCCGAACCACACGATGTGCGGCCGCAGCTGAGAACCCCGTTCACAGCGGTCATTCAGATTCAAGTCCGTGCCCTCTATGGGGTAAATCAGACTGGGGTCCAGAGTGCTTCTTGATTTTCGTATCTCCCCATGCAGGTGTAGCACGCGGGAAGACCCTGCACGCTCATGCAGATCATCCACATTCTGGGTAACGATACTGACCTGATACACCCGTTCGAGCTCCGCCAAGGCCAGATGCGCCGCATTCGGCAGGGCCTGTACGACTTGTCGTCGACGCTGGTTATAAAAGTCCAAGACTAGCGCCGGATCCTTTTTAAAGGCCTGTGGCGTGGCTACATCCTCGATGCGGTAATTCCACAACCCGTCGCTGTCGCGGAATGTCTTCAGTCCACTTTCTGCGCTGATGCCTGCACCGCTCAGGACGACGATGTGTTTCATGCGTGTTCTCCTCCGTTGAAGAAAGCGCCAGGCTGGAACCGGAATCCGTTCAGCAAGTCACGGATCGGCATCTTGGGTTTGCCAGCCACTTGAATATCCACTAATTCCACCAAGCCATCCGCTCCTTGTACACGGATGAAAGTTTTTCCATCGGTTTCAATGTTCCCCGGGCGCGATATCGGATTTTCCTGGTGCATGAACCGTGTCCGAAGTATTTTCACATCCATGGGAGATGATCCGACCCCATTCCATAGCGTCGTATGGGCAGCAGGGTAGGGCGACAAGCCTCGCACCAAGTTGTGAATCTTTTCGCACGCCTGATTCCAGTCTATTCGAGTGTTTTCTCTGTTGAGTTTTGGGGCATCCTTTAAGTTGGAACCCGTTGCTTCCTGGGAGAGCTGTGGTCTTGGTCGAGCCGTACCGGCTGCCAATGATTCCACGGTATGTACGACCAGGTTAGCCCCGGCAGACATCAGACGGTCATGAAGTTCACCAGCCGTTTCATCCGGACCAACGGAGACTTTCTCCTGTTCCAACAACGCGCCGGTATCGATTTGCTGATCCAGCAGGAACGTGGTTATTCCGGTCTCGCGTTCGCCGTTGATAAGGCACCAATTGATGGGGGCAGCTCCCCGGTATTGAGGCAGCAAAGACGCATGCAGATTGAACGTTCCCAGGCGAGGCATCTTCCATACCGATTCCGGTAACATGCGGAACGCCACGACGACCTGGATGTCGGCATTCAAGGCCGACAACTCCTGCAGAAATTCAGGATCTTTCAGTTTCATCGGCTGAAGCACTTTGATTCCGCGCTCCAGCGCGAATTTTTTTACGGCTGACACCGATAATTTTTGTCCACGACCGGCGGGTTTGTCAGGAGCCGTTACTACCCCGACCACATTCAGGCCATGGTCCAACAGTGCTCTTAACGAAGCCACCGCGAACTCAGGGGTTCCCATGAAAACGATACGAGGCGATGGATGGTTCATCAGACTTGAATGGATTTCCATTTCGGATGCCGCAGGTAAAGGTACGAAGCGATTCCGGTGAAGAACCAATAAATGAGTTCAGATAACCACAGCACTTCAACACTGGACCGTTGAATAAAGGTCATCCAATAGATATAGATCATGTAGAGCAGGATGGCAGCAATCTCGATGTTGAGTGCCATCCGGGTGGAACCGGTGCCGCTAACGGCACTGATCAGGATGATGGCGGTAGAAAAGAAATAGACACAGCCGGTGACAACCATGAAGGACGCCTTCGAATCTTGGATCAATCCGGCATCGTTGGAGAAGATGGTCAGGATCGGGTTCGCTAAAAGGATATTGAATAGGACGACCAACGTGGCGAACGCCAGACTGACCAGCAATATCCGTTGAACCAACGGAACCACTTCATCTTGTCGGCCTTGACCAATCAAGTTGCTGACCATCGAGTTGGCTGCAGACGAGAATCCCCAGAATGGAGTCATGCCCAACATGTAGGCGCCGCGCACCACATTCGAAATGGCCAGTTCATGCGCTCCCAGTTTTTCAATGAACAGAAAGAAGACGAACCAGGCTCCCATGGAAAGCAGGTTCTGAACCACAAGGGGCAGCGACAATCCGATGATTTTTCCTGTCAGACCTTTTTCCGAAAAGGTAAACCGGAAGAGGTGGAATTTTTTAATGTCTGGGCGTGTAGCCGTCCATGCTACCAGAAAGACCAAGGCCAACGCTTCCGAAATGCTCGAGGCCAGGCCAGCCCCCTTGATTCCTAGCGCAGGCATTCCCAGGTGACCGAAGATGAGTCCGAAGCCCAGTACGATATTCAATCCGGCCATCAGGAAGGAATAGATTCCAAAAATCTTTGGCTGGGCAATGCCGACGAAGAAAGAACGGAAGATGGTAGAAGCCATCAGGAAGAACAGTCCGTAACTCCGGTATTCCATAAACTCGAAAGTGGCCTGAAGGACAGCCTTGTCGGTTATCATGAGTGGCAATAACGCCACCAGGATGAATTTGAGTAGCAAGAACAGGATGACACTGAGGAAGGCGATGATCACGAAGCTCTGGTCGAAGATCGAGCCTACCGCGCGATGGTTGTTTTCGCCAGCTCGTCGGGCGATCAGGATCTGAGCACCCGTACCAATCGAGATGCCGATCATGACCAACACAAAATACAGGATACCGCCAATGGCTGAAGCGCCCAGTTCCGCTTCACCGATCCTACCCAGAAAGGCAGTGTCAGTGATGTTCAGCAGGGTAGTGGCCAGACTGCCGATCATGACCGGGTAGGCCATGTTCAGGATGTCTTTGTAACCGCTGTTGACTTGCACGTTGCGAATTTACGCAAAAGCAAGCGGGTGGCTATCAGTCCACGTACAAAACCAATCCCTTCAGGTATTCCCCTTCGGGGTGATAGATGCTGATGGGATGATCAGCTCCTTGTGATAGCTGATGAAGGATTCGGACATTTCTTCCCGATTGGGCCGCGGCTTGGAAAACTACTTTTCGGAATAAGGTCTTGTCCACAACTTGCGAGCAGGAAAAAGTGAAAAGCAATCCTCCGGGATTGACTTTGCGGAAGCCGGCGGTATTGAGATTCCGGTAACCGATCATTGCTTTATCCACTGCATTCAGATGTTTGGCAAAGGCAGGTGGATCAAGCACTACGATATCGAACATCCGGTCATCCTTTTTCAAGAAATCGAATACGTCGTCAGTAATGATCTCATGATTCTTGACTCGGTTCAGGCCGGAATTGATTTCTGCCAACGCAGTGGCTTTGCTTGAGCTGTCGATCGAAACGATGGAGGAGGCGCCGCCGGCTGCTGCTGCCATCGAGAATCCACCGGAATAACAGAATGTATTCAGCACACTTTTATGTTGAGCGTACGATCGTAACAGGGAGCGGTTATCGCGTTGATCCAGGAAGAAGCCGGTTTTTTGACCTTCGACATGATTCACCTCGTACAGGACATTCGATTCTTTGATCCGCTCGGTGGACGATTCGCCCAGCAGGAACCGGTCGCCGGAACTTATCGAGGCATGATTCCCTAAGGACTGACTGCTTTTATCGTAAATGTTGACGAGCCTGTCACCGAACAGCTTTTTCAGACAGCTCGCAAATAAGTCAATCAGTTTGTACATGCCGGGTGTATGAGCCTGCATTACAGCTGTGGAGTGGTAGATGTCGACTATTAATCCGGGGAATCCGTCACCTTCTCCGTGGATGAGTCTGTACGCGTTGGTTTC
>CAYWDY010000243.1:0-3901 GCA_964455985.1 uncultured Flavobacteriales bacterium | reverse complement strand
GGGCGCTGGAATAAATTCGAATACAACGGTGGGCTTCGTGCCGAGCAAACCCTTCTCAACGTCTACTCGGCGCAGAGTGACTCCACGGTGAAGAACGATTACCTGAATCTTTTTCCCAGTGCATTCCTCAAATACAACCTCGCGGAGAAACAGGAGGTGCAGGTAAGTTACAGTCGACGGATAAACCGGCCTGACGGACGGCAACTGGACCCCTTCAAAGACATTTCAGATACGATCAATGTTCGGCAAGGAAATCCTTACCTGAAACCCGAAACGACCCATTCACTCGAGGCGTCGTATGGCTATACATTCGGCGGCAATTCTGTGACCACCAGTGTATATTACCGGCATACGGACGACCTGATCAGTCGCTATCGCAGTGTCGATTCCACCACCGGCATCGCCACCATGACCAGCGTGAACTTCAGCTCTTCTGAAAATATCGGATTTGAGGCGGTGATGCGTATCTCATTCGCCCGGCAATGGAATGCCATGGCCAGTTTCAATATTTTCCAGAATACCATTGACGCCGAGAATATCAGTGCTGAATTGCAAAGTGAGAATACCAATTGGAATGCGCGACTGAATATCAACGGCAAGATCATTTCGTCGTTGTCCATCCAGATCACAGCTAATTACGTATCGGTCATGAAAAATCCGGTAGGTCAAGTTAAGGGAATGAGCGGTGTCGATGCCGGTTTGCGTCAGGACTTATGGAAAGGTAAAGGGACCCTCAGTCTTAATGTGACGGATATATTCAAGACCCGACTGATGCGCATTTACAATTATGGTGAATTTTACGACTATTACGGTCAACGTTACCGTGAATCTCGAGTCGGCATGCTTACGTTCTCTTACCGTTTTGGAAAGATGGACAACACACAGCGTCGTCGTTCCAAGTCCAACGACCAGCAGCGCATGGGCGGTGAGTCCATGGATTCCATCGATTTCTAATCTGGTATAGGCAGTCCAAGACCAGATTCGCTCAATACCCGAGAATGAATTCCAGGGGTATGGTCATTCTGCTTGCCCACGATTTTTCACTGTGATCATCGCCGGGAAATATACGAGACATGAAATGCTCGTCGTCGAAGCCTTTTCGGCGAAATAGCTGATCAACCTGCTGTTGATAGGGCCCATACCAGATGTCCAACGTTTCTGTTCCACGATCGAAGTATATCCGGTGTGTATCAGCTTTGGGTAAATGAGTCTCGAAGTAGTTGAGAAAAGCCTGAGGAATGGGATTGTCTTGGGGGTTAAAAGTTCCTGGCCAGTGAGTGGACAGGCACAAAGCGGCTCCGAATACATCGGGGTATTCACACATCGCATACCAGGAGATCAAGCCTCCCATGCTGGAGCCGCCAATGGATGTATTTGCCGCATCCGGTAGGGTGGCATAGTGACTGTCGATGTAGGGCTTTAATTCGACGGTTAGGAATGTCAAATACTCATCCGAGTGAACCTTGTACCCGTGGAAGACCGGATCGCCTTCCGGTCGTTGTGCTTGGTACATTGAATCTTGACTTTTCAAGCTAAGGGATTCAAAAGGCTTTTGCGGAAAATAATCGGTATGTCTTTCCTGTCCTCCGTTCCAAATACCGACGATGATGAACGGTTTGATCCTTCCCTGTGTGATCAGCGCTGACGCTGTCTCATCCAATTCCCATTCCTGATGATTCCAGGTATCACTCGAGTCGAAAAGCATCTGGCCGTCCTGAAAGTACAGGACGGGTAACGGGTTTCCGATTTCATACCCGGGTGGTAGCCAAACATCGACATTCCTGGCACTCACGTGTTTTGACTGGAAATTAAGGATACGTTCCAATCGTCCACCCGCGACTCGTTGAGCCGTCAAATCGGTCTTTGCAATAAAGAATACTAAAAATGTTAACAGGTAGTTAATACTACGATTCTGCATGTCACCAAGATAAGAAACGTCTCCGTTTCAATTGCGGTGCATAAGAGAATGCCAAGATACTTTCGATCAAGCGATGGATTTCTCTTGTACTAAAACCTGAGGCAAGAAAGTGATCGTTGAATTGATAGAGTTGGAAATCAGGCAGGCGGCCTCTGATTTTTCCAATATCCTTTTGGCGCGATCAGATTGATTGGAATCTGGTATGGTCAGTATCGGTTCTAAAATCACCTCAGTCATCCGGTACTTGCCATTTTCCATGGCTAATTTTCCGGTTCCTTTGGACGTGAATGAGATGAATTCCAATTTGGAGTTGGCGGCGATAGCCAGAAACGTAGTCATCAGGCAACTGTTGACCGCGGCTACGAACAGGTGTTCCGGAGACCAAATGCCCGAAATTCCATCTGGGAATTCGGGCGGTGTGGCTACTTCAAGGGTATCCCTCAATCCAACAGCGGACAGACTTCCTTTACGTGTTGAATCCCATTCAACATCGACCACATAATCAAGCGAGATATCCATGTCAGTGTGTATTTACTATTTGTTGTAATTGATCGGCGGGGATTACGCCCGACTGGCGCCAGGTAATTTCGCCTTTTCGAAATAGGATTAGGGTAGGTACTCCCTGTACCTGGAAAGCGGCAGCAGCTTGCGGATTGCGGTCAACGTCTACTTTAATAATCGTCACCGAATCACCCATTCGTTTTTTGACTTCATCAAGGATAGGCGCCATCATTTTGCATGGACCGCACCACGTAGCGGTGAAATCTACCAACACGGGCTTTTCGCCCTGAATAAGTTCGTGGAATGTACTCATGTTATTATTATCAAAGATGACGTTGTACGCTCTGCCAACTTCCTCCGTTATGGACAGTCTTGAAACCGTTGGATCGTAGCAGGCTTGCTGCTGACCCACTGCGCATTCCCGACGCACAACAGGTAATGACCGGTTTGGAGGGATCTAGTTTGTTAAGAGAGTTTCCAAGTTGTTGCAACGGAATATTGATGGAGCCTTTAGCATGACCGGATTGAAATTCCCCTTTGCTTCGGACATCGAGGATGGTAGCGCCTTGATGTATGAGTTCGCCCATATCTACGGAAGGTTCCATGCCCAGAAGTTGTTTGATTTTTGATAGCATTTTGATGGTGGTAGGTAATTGGTTAGAATAAAATTACATGACAAAGGTATACTGATCCAGGGCGCTGGTCAGGAACAATTGTTACATAAGCCGAAAAATCACAGAATTTCTATCGTATTTCTTCCCAAACGGACCAGGTTCTTTTGCTCCATGGTACGTAATAGCCGGCTGATGGCTTCGCGGTGGGTGTGCATCTCATCTGCAATTTGTTGATGCGTAATGAACAGGGTAGAGGTATGTACTGCTTTCGACCTTTCCTGCAAATAATGCAATAGTTGTTGGTCCATGTGCCGAAAGGCAATGAGGTCTATTACCTGCAGTAATTCACCGAACCGTTCACTGAATGTCCGTTGGGTGAATTCCTGCCACTCGGGAAATCGGGCCAGTACTTCCAACAAGTTTACTGGGATCAGCCATATTTGACTGTCGGTTTCAGCGATAATCTTCACCTCGCTGGTGGTGTGCTTCTGACAACATTCCAGTGCCATGGCACAACTTTGCATCGGATACAGGTGGTATAGGAAAACCTCTTGTCCTTCGTTGTTTTGACGAAGTACACGTAATGCGCCTTCTTCAACGATGGGAAGGTGATGAAGTGTGTCCCCGGATTCCCACAGGATATCGCCGGACTTCAGTTTTTTTCGCACACTATGCGACTCAATCAATTGCCCAAGCTCTTCGTTCCGGAAGTTCATCACTTGGTTCGGATGATTGTTGCTTGAATTCAAATTAAGAAATCACTCGGAAACTGCAGCGGCAGGAGCCTTCTTGGAACCGGCATACATGTCGAACCTCAGCAGTCGACATTCTACCGGTCCGTTGAATAAGGGAATTTTCCGACTGGGTC
>CAYWDY010000242.1:1261-3924 GCA_964455985.1 uncultured Flavobacteriales bacterium | reverse complement strand
CGAGGTGATGATGATTTCACGATTACCGCGCTTGATTCCACCGTAAGAGACCACACCGTCGATTTCAGATACAACCGCCGGGTTGCTGGGGTTACGGGCTTCGAAGAGTTCCGTAACACGCGGCAGACCACCGGTGATGTCACCTGAACGTCCGGTAGAACGTGGGATCTTGACCAGCACCGTTCCGGGAGCGATCTTATCCCCGATGTTCACCATGATGTGTGCACCTACAGGAATGTTATACGACTTGATCACCTCTTTCTTAGCATACGTGATACGGATGGAAGGGTTCTTGGTCTTCTCACGGGTTTCGATGATGACCTTCTCACGCTAACCGGTCTGTTCATCGGATTCCTCACGGAACGTCACCCCTTCCTCGATGGCATCAAACTGGATCTTACCGCCGAATTCGGAGATAATGACCGCGTTGTATGGATCCCAATCGCAGATGAGTTCGTTCTTCTCGACCATCTTCTTGTCCTTGATATAAATCTTGGCACCGTAAGGGATGTTGGCGGTAGCCAGGATAGTACCGGTGTTATCATCCACGATACGGACTTCACCGGAACGACCGATGACGATCTCGTTGGATTTGGAACCGTCCTTATAGGTTACGGTCTTCACATCTTCCAGCTCGATACGTCCGGCATATTTGGCTTTGATCTCGGCATCAGAGGCACCCTTCTGGGCGACACCACCAACGTGGAAGGTACGCAGGGTAAGCTGTGTACCCGGCTCACCGATGGACTGAGCAGCGATGACACCAACGGCCTCGCCTTTCTGCACCATACGTCCAGAAGCCAGGTTGCGACCATAACACTTGGCACATACACCACGATCGGACTCGCACGTCAATACCGAACGGATTTCCACGGTATCGATGGGTGAATCTTCAATCTTGGTGGCATGTACATCGGCGATCTGCTCACCGGATGAAACAATCAGTTCGCCCGTGATGGGGTGATACAGGTCGTGCAACGATACGCGACCAATGATACGGTCGTATAACGATTCGACGATCTCCTCATTGTTCTTCAGTGCTGACATCGAAAGGCCGCGCAAGGTTCCACAATCGTTATCGGTGATGATAACGTCTTGGGCTACGTCGACCAGACGACGGGTAAGGTAACCGGCGTCAGCAGTCTTAAGAGCCGTATCGGCCAGACCCTTACGGGCACCGTGGGTAGAGATGAAGTACTCAAGGATGGATAGACCCTCTTTGAAGTTTGAGAGGATAGGGTTCTCGATGATCTCGCCGCCGGTAGCACCACTCTTCTGAGGCTTGGCCATCAGACCGCGCATACCGCCCAACTGACGGATCTGTTCTTTGGAACCACGGGCACCGGAATCCAACATCATGTATATGGAGTTGAATCCTTGCTTGTCCGTAGCCAACTGCTTCATCAAGGTCTCGGAAATACGTGAACTCGTACGCGTCCAGATATCGATGATCTGGTTGTAACGCTCGTTATACGTAATGAAACCCATGTTGTAGTTGTTCAACACCTCGTCCACTTCGGCGTGAGACTTGCCGATGAGTTCGGTCTTGACATCCGGAATCTTAACGTCTTCCAAGTTGAAGGAAAGACCTCCACGGAATGCCATCATGAACCCGAGTTCTTTGATGTCATCGAGGAACTTGGCCGTCTTGGCTGTTCCGCAGATATCCAACACATCCCCGATGATATCGCGAAGTGCCTTCTTGGTAAGAAGCTGATTGATGAAACCTACTTCAGCTGGAACGACTTTGTTGAAGAGTACACGTCCAACCGTCGTTGCCAACATATCATGGACCATGACACCATCACGCATGAATTTAACCTTCACCTTGATGGGGGCATGCAGGTCTACACGACCTTCGTTATAGGCGATGGTAACCTCTTCGGCCGAGTAGAAACTCATTCCCTCACCTTTGACTACCAGCTTGCCATCGCTCTTACGTTCCTTCGTGATGTAATAAAGTCCGAGTACCATGTCCTGAGAAGGTACGGTCACCGGAGCACCGTTAGCCGGGTTGAGGATGTTATGCGATGCAAGCATCAGCATCTGGGCCTCGAGGATGGCTGCGTTACCAAGCGGAACGTGTACGGCCATCTGGTCACCGTCGAAGTCAGCGTTGAAGGCTGTACAAACGAGAGGGTGCAGTTGGATGGCTTTTCCTTCGATCAGCTTGGGCTGGAAGGCCTGGATACCCAGGCGGTGGAGCGTAGGGGCGCGGTTCAGCAGAACCGGATGGCCCTTCAGCACGTTTTCCAGAATATCCCATACGATCGGATCCTTGCGGTCTACGATCTTCTTGGCTGACTTTACCGTCTTGACCACTCCCCGCTCGATCATCTTGCGGATGATAAACGGCTTGAAGAGCTCGGCGGCCATGTCTTTCGGAAGACCACACTCGTGCAGTTTCAGTTCAGGACCTACCACAATGACAGAACGGGCGGAATAATCCACGCGCTTACCGAGGAGGTTCTGACGGAAACGGCCCTGCTTGCCTTTGAGGGAGTCAGACAGGGATTTCAACGCACGGTTCGATTCGGTTTTGACCGCATTCACCTTACGGCTGTTGTCAAAGAGGGAATCGACCGCTTCTTGAAGCATACGCTTCTCGTTACGCAAAATCACGTCTGGAGCCTTGATCTCGATCAAGCGCTTCAAACGGTTGT
>CAYWDY010000242.1:0-1170 GCA_964455985.1 uncultured Flavobacteriales bacterium | reverse complement strand
AACGGGAACCACTTTCACGACCATCCATTCCGGACGGTTCTCGATGTGTTCGTTTGCCGAACGGAAAGCCTCTACGACATTCAAACGCTTCAGCGCTTCATTCTTACGCTGCTGGGATGTTTCGTTGTTAGCTTGATTACGGAGCGCAAAGGAAAGGCCGTCCAGATCAAGGCGCGATAGCAGATCGTACAATGCGTCAGCGCCCATCTTGGCGATGAATTTGTTCGGATCCGTATCGTCCAAGTGCTGATTGTCCTTAGGAAGATTTTCCAGGATCTGGAGGTACTCTTCTTCCGTGAGGAAGTCGAGGTAGCTCACGCCATCCGCCGCTTTGATACCGGCCTGAATGACCACGTACCGTTCGTAGTAGATGATCATGTCCAGCTTCTTAGTCGGAAGCCCTAACAGGTAACCGATCTTGTTGGGAAGTGAACGGAAGTACCAGATATGTGCCACCGGAACGGTCAGGGAGATGTGGCCCATACGTTCACGACGGACTTTCTTTTCCGTGACTTCAACACCGCAACGGTCACACACGATGCCTTTGTAGCGAATACGCTTGTATTTGCCGCAATGACATTCCCAATCCTTGACCGGACCGAAGATGCGCTCACAGAAGAGTCCATCGCGCTCCGGCTTATAGGTACGGTAGTTGATCGTTTCCGGCTTCAACACCTCACCACTTGACTGCTCCAGGATATGTTCCGGAGACGCAAGACTGATGATGATCTTGGTGAAGTTGGATTTGATTTTTATTTCTTTTCGAGTTGCCATTTTCTTTTTTAGTGAGAGAGTTGTGGGATAGGGAAATGGAATTCATTCGAAATCAATCCAACGTCACCTTGAGGCATAGGCCGCGAAGCTCATGCAACAATACGTTGAAGGATTCCGGAATACCCGGTGTAGGCAGGTTCTCACCCTTGACAATCGATTCGTAGGTCTTGGCGCGTCCGATGACATCGTCCGACTTGACCGTAAGAATCTCTTGCAGGATGTTCGAAGCACCGAAGGCTTCGAGGGCCCACACTTCCATTTCACCGAAACGCTGTCCACCAAACTGCGCCTTACCGCCCAACGGCTGCTGGGTGATGAGGGAGTACGGTCCGATGGAACGTGCGTGCATCTTGTCGTCCACCATGTGACCGAGTTTCAGCATGTAGATGATCCCCA
>CAYWDY010000241.1:0-3926 GCA_964455985.1 uncultured Flavobacteriales bacterium | reverse complement strand
TACACAGCCGTTTATGTCAGTGTAGGTGACAGAAACCGTTTTACTGCCCGTGGTTAGCCATTCCAAGGTCACGAAGTCATCGGATACACGCGTTCCACCAGCAACAATGGCGTAGTCGATATTCAGCACACCGGGTACCGTCCAGAGATAGTTCGACTGACCGGGTTGCGTGGCATAGGTTACTGATGTATTGGCACACGAAATGGAGCCCGGTGAGGTGATAAAGGTGGCCGTAGGATTGGTATTGACTGATGCCACGACAGCGGTCCGCGAAGCCGACAAGCAGCCGGTTGTGGCATTGCGGGCTTGGGCGAAATACGTCGTAGTGGTGGAAATACTTGGAGTCGTGTAAGCGGTCGTTCCAGAGCCTCCGGCAAGTACCGTTCCGCCAGTTGCTGTAGCATACCAGTCAATGGTTTCGCCAAGGCCTGCGGAGGCAGCCAACGATACGGGGCCTGCCCCGCACCGTGAACCGTTGAATGCGATCGGAGCGGCGGACGGAGATGCCAGCAGATTTACCGAGGTGCTCGCTGAGGCCGAGCATCCGCCTCGTGTCGCAGTAACCACATACGTAGTTGGTGCGGTGACAATAGCTACAGGATTTTGCAAGCTGGATGTGAATGCAGCCGGCACAGATGTCCAGCTGAAGGCTATCGGCGTCTCCGACACGGTAATGTTATCCACTATCCATGCTTCTGAACTGGTGCTGTTGACCATGGTGATACGGACTCGCACCTGGGTGCAATTGGTTGGAAGATTAACCAGAAGGGTACTGAACCCATCCGTAGTCCGGGCTCCACCACCTGAGGGTGCAAAAACCAACGGTGAATTAAGGCCTGTGTAAGCAGTTGTGGCTGTTCCGGTGCCCGTATTGAAACCCCAGTAGGTATTTCCAGTAGATCCACCATTGACTTCCAACTCATCCGAGTAGGTGGTTCCACCATCCAGAGATATACCCAGACGTACATAGTCCCCGCCATCGGCACCGTTACTGGTCGATCCAATCGAGAAGCTGGCCAGTCGGACAGAGACAGATTTGAATACATACGCACCCAATCCGGTGACGTTGGCAAAAGTCAAGGTAGACGTTCCGTTATTGACCCAATAAGATGTAGTTCCGGCATCGACAAAGGAAGTGGAGGCCGGACGATCTCCGGTGGCGGAAGTTCCTGTTTTGGTGGAGCCCCCGGTGGCAGAATACGTCATCGTGTTACCTGCGGTCTCAAAACCCTGAAAGCCCATGGTGGTGGGATTTTGACTATTAGCCGAGGCCGAAAGTGATACCGAGGAGTTGGCGCAGGTGCTGGCCGGATTGGCCGAGGCCGTTATATTATTGAGCGCAGTGGCTACCGTCAGCGATTTGGAGGCCGTGACTGTGCCACAAGTGCCACCAGAGGTAGTCAGTGTTAACGTTGCAATACCTGAATACGAGGATGGCGGTGTATAGGTAGCATTCAGACTGCTGGCACCAGGGGAGAAACTTCCCCCTATTCCACCGTCTGACCAAATTCCACCCGTTGCACTTCCTCCCACACTTCCTCCCAATGAAGCCGAAGTCCCCCCCTGACAAATGGAGGCCAAGGCACTGCCTACGTTTACGGATGGCGCAGTACATCCGTTGATTGCTATGCCCGTCATCGAAGCAAGGGATGCTGAGCTAAAGGTGGTCGCGCAGTTGTCTGTTGCCGTGCTTGTCGGGATTGTCCTCTCCGCTACTCCTGCCCTAACAGCATCGGTTGTTGTATAGGTTTGTTCATCATCCAGTGTCCAATTGGTCGGATAAGTAATGGTCCGGGTAGTAGTGCTTTGCGTGCGATGTGAACACACCAACAATACACCTTGACTGCCAGCGGAAAGACTAAGGGATGTACCGAAGCTGAAGCTGCTGGTGGTGTTGCCTCCCGAATTATATACTTGGCTGGAATTGATCGGTGTTGTTTGGTTCACGTAATCATAGACCCCTGCCCACACCATATTCACGCGCGTGGTTCCGTTGGAAGCCGAAAACACAAGCGTGGAGCTTGAAGCAAGGTCCAAATTGGATTCGTTCAAATAATAGATGGCCGTGTGCTGTTGAGCGTTGGACGTTAGGTCTCCGTTGGCCAGTGTCATTGAACGACCACCGTAGGTCAGCGAAAGGGTACGGTTGGAAGCATTCGTTGTTAAAGTAGTGGTAACGGCAACTACCAGCAATCGGTTTGAATTTGATCCCGTAGGAATTGTGTAGGTGAGATTTTGGGAATTACTGGTACCATTGTAAAGGTTGGACCAGGCTCGGAGCATACTCACTTGAGCCTCCGCCAAACCCGAGATCAATCCGAAGCACAAGGTCAGCGCCAAGCGCATGGTCCGAAGAGAACCTATTTCCTTGCTTCGAATGAATTTCATTTTACCTCCTGTTTTTACCCCTTTGGACGTAGCATTCCATTCCATATGAATCAATTTGTTTTGGTGTTATTCTCTTATCCTGAAGACTCAATTCCAACGCGTGCTTAAATTCTCCATGAGGCTGGAGTCGCAGGGCTGGTTAATGAGTAATCAAGTGTTGGGGAATCCTGCAATTGGTTTAGAATAAGCATATTGACTCCACCACTTATATCCGCAAAGATACACCTGTTTTTTTCCCTTTTTAGGAATTTTGGCCAATCTGATTTTTGACCTTGTCAACTAACCTAATTAACAGGTAAAAGAAATTCTACGAAAAAATGATTATTGCTGCATTTTTTTGTCAGTGCGGAATGACTTATACAGCCAGTTTCCGTTGGTAAACACCCTGGAAAAACAAACCCCCGCCATGGGTTACATGACGGGGGTGGTGAGAAACGGCGCGGAGGGTTACTCCACGACGAGGGTTTTGACGGACTGGCCGCTTTGGTTTCCGTAGAGGCCCACCATGTACATTCCCGGTGTGAGACCTTCCAGGTTTATTTCCTGGTAGTTCTCTCCTACTTCAGCCTGAACCTGCTCTTCGCGGATCAGTCGACCGGCGAGATCAGTGAGGCGGATAAGCAAAGATTCCTGGCTGTTGACCGTAAACTTCAGCTGTACCGACTTGTGAGCCGGGTTCGGATACAAGACGGCGGTGAGTCCCGGTTGCTCCTGCTCAAGGGTGCGACAGGAAGCTACCGCTACATTGATGGAGCGAGGCCCTGAGGTGCCGCATGAGTTGGCCGCTCTGACGGATACCAGACCACTGGCCGATCCGAATTGGATCAATGCACTTAGCCCTCCCAATGGAGCAAAAGTAGACCCCAGGGGAGATGATACACTATACGAGGAGGCGCCGGTAACCGAAGTCCAGGAATAAATCTCCGACGCGTTAGTACAAGCAGTAGCAGGTCCGGTCAAGGTAGCCGGTACCGATGGAGTACCTGATAAGTTCACACAACGGCTTGCTCCCGGGCCGCAACCATTCACCGCCCTGACACAGAGCTGACCGGTGGTGAAGTTTCCGGGGAATAGCAAGGTAACAGAATTTGAGTTTGAAGTTCCTAAAATAGATACACCGTTAGGCGGTGACCAAGCATAACCAAACGTTGCACCCACGACTGGTGTAACGGAGAAAGGAAAGTCGCCAGCGCAGAGCCCAGTACTAGGGAATCCAGCACTAAACGCTGGAGCTGAAGCATACCCTGTAGATATCGATCGACATCGAGGTGTGCTTGAACTTCCACATACGTTTGTTGCGGTCACACAAACAGAAGCTGCACCGCTAAAGAAGGTTGAGGATGCATTTACAATCGCTGAAGTATTATTACCCAAAACACTAAGTCTAGTTGAATCCGTTACATACCAGTTATACCCGGTTGCTCCTGTTACTACAGCAATGGAATATGGATTCCCCGTACTGGACGGGCAAAGTGACGTAGCACCTGTAATTACACCTGGTACAGCAGGTGTATTGTTCAGGGTAAGCAACTTTGTGG
>CAYWDY010000240.1:0-3926 GCA_964455985.1 uncultured Flavobacteriales bacterium | reverse complement strand
ACCGTTGATCGTAGCCTTGATGATGTAGCGGCCGGCAGCAAGGTTAGCGGCATTGAGATCAACACCGTAGACGCCTGTTGTCTTTACTTCGTTTACGAGTGTTGAAACGAGTGTTCCAACAGCATCATAAAGAGCAACCGTTACAAGACCATTAGATGGCACAGTTACGTTAACAACACCATTTGTCGATACCGGGTTTGGTGTAGCTGATACGCTGAGTGTCTCAACGTTTGCTTCCTGACCCATAAGGCGGATATATGGTGTGCGTGCGTCGGTGATTGTTACCGTATTCATACGACCAGCAACCGCTGTTCCAAGAACTGCACCAGAGATCGGATTAACGATCGTGTAGTTCTGTGACGGGTTGTTGATTGTAACTGTTACTGGGAACTTAACACCTTGGATCTGGACCGTAGGATTTGCTTCGTCTTCAACGCTTGTCTGTGAAGTAAAGCGTACATCGAAGAGATTGTTTGGTGGTGTTGGTGGGAGTTCGAACATCATCTTGTTGTCTACAAGCCCCTTAGCAGCCACGAAAACTGAAGCTTCGTTGTTGTCAGCATCGTTGATCGTTACACGTGTTGAGTTTGACTCAACGTTTGCGCGAACAACTGAGCTGTTGATGCTTCCCTTACCAGCCTTGAGGCTGAGGTAAGCAGAACCCTTGATCTTCATCCAGTAACCGAGACCTGGCTCGATTTCAGTTACAGCCTGATAACCACGGTTTGTTACATATCCATAGATATCGCCAACGATTTCTGGGAATGTACCAGAGTTGCCGAATACTGTTACGCCAACATTTTGTGTTGATGTAGGATATGAAAGCGAACCGATAGTGTTCCAACCATCATAAAGACGTGTTGGGAATGTGTTCTCGTTGATAGCACGAACGCGTGAACCAGCAATCGTCTTGTCAACATCATCTGAATACTTAACGAAGTAGCCAACACCAGGAGCGAGGTTTGTTTCGTTGTTCTGATACAGATTTTGTGCAAAGCGAATTGGAATGTTCAATGCATTCTTGAAGATATCACGCCAGTAGCTCGAAGATGGGTTCACTGGTACCGAAAGAAGGTTCCAACCCTTGTTGATTACTGGGAAGCGAGCAACCTTTGGAAGTGTGTACTCGATTACGAAAGCCTTGATATCAGCGTCACGGATCGTGTATGATTGACGTGTTCCGCCGAGAACTGTACCGGCACGCATGTTTACGTTGAAACGTGAGCCGTTGAGTGTGTCACGAATGAACAACTCAGAACCAGGTGAAAACTCGTCTGTGTCCCATGCAACTACTACAGGGTAGTTAAGGTCACCACCAGCGTTGAAGCGGCAGGTGTACACAAGCGTTGTGTCACTGTAGATCGAACGGATATCACGTGATGTTGACTTTGCACGCTGAGGTGTTGCAGCCCACAAGTCACCGAGACCGTTTTGATAGATGTATGATCCATCAGCGGCCTTTGGATAGAAGCGTGCACCGAAAGCGTTGAGTCCTGTTGTGTAGATCGTTTCACCGAACAACGTGTCACATGCATCTGTGGCGCGGTTACCGACACCGAACGTGATGTATGTCATGTCGTTAGGAACGTTTGAATTGCGAACCTGAAGTGTTACACCACGGCCGAGGAATTCCTGGCTACGCTTCCAGTTATCGTTCTCATCAAATACGTTCGGCTCATATGGAGAGCGGAAGTAGATGAACGTAACCTTCACGCGGATGTTTGACACTTCGAGTGAGCTTGACTTGAATGTCAAATAACCAACATATGTTCCGCATACTTCCTGCTCATCGCCGTTAGGCAATTCGTTTGGATCGCAGATGATACGCATGTTCAAGTCACGCTGACCAATCGTTGGGTTTCCGAGTGGATCGCCAATTGCACCAAGGATAGCCTTATCCATATACTGGATGTAGCCTTCACGAACTGGGTTCGGGAATGGGTTCAATTCTGTTTGACCGCCGCCGCCCTTGAGGAACGACTTGAACTTGAGCCACTTAGAATCTGACTGAACCATGATTTCGTATGCACGTGTACCAGCGTTGGCGTTGATAACGTCAACATCACGTGTACCAATTCCACCAGCCTGATCTTCGTATGGTGTTTGATAATCAACTGTGATTGGGTCTACAACGTACCAACGTGAACCGTTTGACTGGTCAACTGAGTCTACGAGACGGAACGCAGGGTTAGCAACGTTTGTGAATGACAAACGCGGCGTAGCATCTGTTACTTCAACCCAGATCATACCTGGCTTTGACGGACGCAATGGATCACGGATTTGCTCAAGACCGTTGTTGTCGAGGTAGTAGTTATCTACACCACCGAGACCTGCATAATCGCCCGGAGCAACGTCACCTGGGAATACAATTTCCTTACCGACTTGAAAATCGTTGTAATACAACGTGTCATTTGTAAGGATAAGTGGTGTACGTGAGCTCACTGGATCAATCTGTGGATTAGCAACAACGTTGAAACGCAGATATACGAGCTCAACGAAAGGACGCTGATCACATGGTTGTGTTACATCACCTGTTTGTGGAAGTGCCTTTGATGATGTTGCTGTGATCATTACACGCTTACCACGCAGACGATTCTGAGTAGGAGCATTAATAACACTTTGGAATGTTACATCACGTGCAACATGCGAAGTGAAATTAAAGTCCTTGGCAAGGCAGCTAACTGGCGTCATTTGTGGTCCACGAAGTGGGCCATTCTTCTCTACGCCAATAAACTCAAGTGCTGAGCTATCGAACTGCACCTTGAATTTGAAGCTGTAGATCGGAAACGCTTCGTACTGCGACGTTGTGCGCCAGCAGTTCTTGATGAAAACTGGCACAAGGAGAGTACGGTCGCCATTAGGACCGCGACTTGACGACCAAATACGGCCATCAGGATATACCTCCTTTTTCCAACTTGAACCATCTCCTGTTAGGGAGAGGGTCGGCAGCTCAGGCTTGTTCGTACCTTGTGCAGAAAGCACGGTCGAACCGATGCCGATTAATGCTGCAAGGAGGAGAACAGTACCAATTGCGGTAACGACGATTCATAATACACTCCTCAGATGAGTTGATCAGATGTTTGTTCATTTTAAAATCATTTTGACGTGTTGATGGTTTCCGCAGATAACTCGTACAGCATAGCTACCATTGGACAGATTTGATAGAGAAACAGCACTGTTAAACCCCTTGAGCTCTGTTTGTAGCATGAGCTCACTTTGCAAAGAGTAAATCTGCACTGTCTTCATCTCCTCATGGTCACACTGAATAGTCAATGCATCGTTGTGCATTCGTATGGTTTCAATGTGTTCATCAGAAGATGCAACACTTACAGTAGGATTGATCATAACTTTCATCGTATCTCTTAGGGTTGGCTTTTCGCATGTACACTCTGTCAAATCTTCGGTCGACATTGTAATCACTGCTGTATCTGGCCGTTGCTGCGTACCATGCTCGTAGCGAAGGATCATCTCTGGTGCACTCTCAAAAACGGTAGCGAGGATCTCAATACCATCCTTGATTTTACTTGATGAAACGTTGGTTAATCCCTTCAGCCCTCTATCCGAAACAACCGACAACCCAGGCCTCGTGCATTTCACCGTGAATCTGTAGCGCACACTGTCCGTTCGCAGGTTGGAGCCAGACACTTGAAACTCGACCCACGTACGATCACCAGGCAGACTACTTGTTTTCTCTACTGACCTCAACCCACTTGTCTTGTTAGCCTTTGCCAAAGCAGTCGCTTTTACACTATCTCGCCGGACGACACTGAATTTTCGTTTAAACTCTGAGTTAAACGTTGAAGGCCAGGGATAACCAAGTGTATCGACATCTGTGCAGGAGCCAAGAAAATCTCCAGCAACTGCAACGAGTGGAACGTCTCCGTCTACGTTCTTGATGATGTTTCCACCAGCGATTCGCATCTCAT
>CAYWDY010000239.1:0-3930 GCA_964455985.1 uncultured Flavobacteriales bacterium | reverse complement strand
CTCCGAAGTTCGCCATCATCGGAAACAACCGGGTTAAACTGAAAGCCTCCACCTCGAATCCATTGACTGGCTTTAGTCGCTACCGTTTCGAAATTGACACCGTGGACCTGAACCTTTCTGATTCACTCCTGTCTCTTCCGCACAGTCCGTTGTTCTCTTCGACCACCGTCAGCGACAGCGGCGGCGTGATCACCTGGGATCTTTTCAATTACCCGTTGCAGGACAGTGTCGTGTATTACTGGCGTGTCGCCAACGATTCGATTTCACTGGCGCCAAGCCGCTTCAAGTGGCAGCAATCCTCTTTCCAATACATCCCTGCTGTGACCGGCTGGGGACAGTCGGCATTCTTCCAAACCCTCGAAGACGGATTTGAGAACATGCGCGTAGATACGCTCCAGCGCAAGACCGAATACGTACCGAACCTGAAAACCCTGAGCGTTTTAACCAAAGGCTTGCCCGACGGTTCTCAAGCGGGGTATAATGAAATCGGATACAAACTCAACAATAATCCGATCGAATATAACGCTTGCCAAATCTACCCGGCCATCCTGGTAGCCGTGTTGGATTCAGCTACGCTCACCCCGTGGAATACCTGCGGCAACAACTTCGGTCAATCCAATCAGTTCACCTTGCTGACGGGAGACTGCAACGACCCGTTGGGAGTCACCGGCAGCGGCACTTGCCGCCAACGGCCGGAAAACCATTTCATGTTCCACTACTACAGCACGACTGAAATGCAAGGCCTGAACAACTTGGTCAATGCCGTGCCGGATGGCAATTACATCCTCTTCTATTCGTGGTACACCGCGAACTATTCTTCGGTCGATCCCAATTTCTTCAACGCTATCTTGGGGCTGGGACTCGATACCACGAATTTCCGCGACAACGTCCCGTATATCTTCTTCACACAGAAAGGAAACAACGTTGGCTCCGCATCCGTGTTCGGAACCAGTCAGACCGACACCCTTACCTTCGATCAGCTATTGGCTGCCACTTGGGATCGTGGACTTATCACCAGTCCGCCTATCGGACCAGCGCTCCGTTGGGATGCCTTGCATTGGAACCAATCGCCACTGGAAAGCAGCAGCGGTCAAGACAGTGTTTATCTGAATGTCCTGGGACTGAATAACAATACCCAACGATGGGACACCCTCACCACGGGCATCCCCTACACTGCGGGCAGTAAGGACACACTGTTGAATTGGATTCCAAACTTCCTGTACAACTACATCAAACTGCAGCTATACGTTCAGGATGATTCCTTGTACACACCTCCTCAATTAGATTACTGGCGTGTCTATTATCAGGAGGCCCCTGAATGCGCCATCAATCCGAACCGGGCATTCAGCCTGCACAGCAACCCGCTCCAAGAGGGTGATACGCTTCGTGTCGGTGTTGCCATAGACAACATCGGCTCACGACCCATGGACAGTCTGGATGTTGACTTCTACCTCTATACCAATTCCAGACAACGCATCAATTTGGGCACCATTCGATTCGATTCGTTGCGGGTAAACAATTACCTGATTGCCGGCATCCATCTCGATTCAACGTTGGGGCTTTCGGGACTAAACAGTCTTTGGATTGAAGCCAATCCCTACAATGCCCGTCATCAGATCGAACAGACCCATTTCAACAACCTGGCAGAAGTGAAATTCACCGTGAACCGGGATCAGGTGAATCCGTTACTGGATGTGACCTTCGACGGCATCCACATCCTGGATCGGGATATCGTTTCTGGCAAACCGGAAATCACCATCCAACTGCAAGATGAAAATCGCTTTCTGGCGCTGAATGACACTTCCAAATTCAAAGTCTATTTGAAATCACCGAACAGCACTGTGATGGAACGGATTTACTTCAGTCTTCCGGTCTTTGAACAAGCCATGAAGTTCTACCCGGCCGTTCTTCCCAAGAACAGCTGTCGGATCGAATGGAATCCGGTACTGGCGGAAGATGGCATCTATTCTCTGGAAGTGGAAGCTGCTGACATCTCCAACAACGAATCCGGCAAATACAACTACAAGATCACCTTCGAAGTCATCAACCGATCGACCATCACCGAAGTACTTAACTACCCGAACCCTTTCTCCACCTCTACCCGATTCGTATTCACGCTGACGGGCAATGAGATTCCGACTTACATGAAAATACAGATCATGACGGTGAGCGGAAAGATCGTCCGGGAGATCACCCAATCCGAACTGGGCAATATCCATGTGGGCCGTAACATCACCGACTACGCGTGGGACGGCAAGGACGAATTCGGCGACCAGTTGGCGAACGGACTTTACCTTTACCGCGTGATCAGTTCGATCCAAGGCGAGGAAATAGAAAAACGGAGCACCAGCGCCGATGAATACTTCAAGAAAGGCTGGGGTAAAATGTACCTGATGCGATAAGCCCAATCCGGCAAAAGCGAAAAGCGACGGCTGTTGGCCGTCGCTTTTTTTTATTTCAGGTTATGGTACACGGCTTGCACGTCGTCATCTTCTTCAAACCGATCGATCAACTGCAGGATCTCATCCTGTTGCTCTTCGGTGAGCTCGACAAACGTGGTAGGAATCCTTTCAGCGGCTGACTTCTTCACCTCGATCTTTCGGTCCTCCAGCGCCTTGGCCATCTTACCGTAATCTTCAAAAGCGGTGTATATGAGGATTTCCTCGTCATCTACCTCCAAGCTGTCCAATCCGAAATCGATCAATTCCAATTCCAACTCATCGGTATTTATCTTGCCGTCATTGACAATTCTGAAAACACCTTTTCGCAAGAACATGAAATCCAGCGAGCCGGTCTTTCCCAAGGCTCCATTACCCCGGTTGAAATGCATACGGACGTTGGCAACGGTACGAACGGGATTGTCCGTGGCGGTTTCCACCAGGATAGCTACGCCGTAAGGACCGTAGCCTTCGTAGGTGATCTCTTCGAAATTACCCTCCTCTTTCGTAGACGCCTTTTTGATGGCATTCTCAATGCGATCCTTGGGCATGTTCAGGCCCTTGGCGTTCTGGACGGCTGTCCTTAAACGCGGATTATATTCCGGATCGGGGCCACCGGCCTTGACAGCAATAGCTATTTCGCGACCGATACGGGTGAACGCCTTGGCCATGCGGTCATAGCGGGCGAACATCTTGTGCTTACGTTTTTCGAAAATACGTCCCATAGGATTTTCAATTCAAGTGTCAAAGGTATCACTTTCGGCGGAAATGATCCCGGATCAGTCGTCTTCCCGGTTCTCCTCGCGTTCCTTCACGGCCCGTTTATTGGCTTCGCTGCCGGGCTTTCCAATAACTTTATAGTCACCGTCGCCACGTAAAATGGAGCGATACAACCCGTCATCACCCAACACTTGAACCGCTCGTTTCAGATCCGGATCGTTTTTCAAGGCCGTCTGGGTACGGCCTCGTTGGTAGTAATAGCGGGAGGCGATTTCCTCTTCCAACACCTCACGGATCTCATCGCGGTGATTGACTAGATCTGCTTTCTTATTATCAGCCATCTCTGCTTTCATCGCATCATACTCCGGTCTCACGCGATCGAAATGCTTGTCGGATTCCAATGCCGCCTTCAGCTCTTCCAACTTGCGTTCACTTCTGTCGGTGTAGTCGTATTTCTTATCCTGCAGGAAGGAGACGAAAGCATCGTAATCGGTTGACGAGAGCGAAAAGCGATATGCGGAATCGATGGAGGCATGTTCGCGGAAATATTTACTGGCGTAATCGAAAATGTAATAGTTGTTCATCAGCGCCAACGTGACCGGGCTGTAATAGGATGGATCCGTATAGATATCCGGATATACCCCGCTACCATCGAATACCGATCTGCCATTCTTGGTCTTGAATTCCGTAATCGATGAATCGGCCACCTTCCCTACGGCTCCGTCCTTGCTGCGGTGGGAATAATCCAATGCCTGAATGCAGCGACCGCTCG
>CAYWDY010000238.1:0-3938 GCA_964455985.1 uncultured Flavobacteriales bacterium | reverse complement strand
AGAGCAAGAGCTTGTGTTGAACGAAGCCGTTTCATAACAAGCCAGACCCGTAGGCTGAGGAGCTTGCGTACCCGTTACATCCCAAGAACAAGTAGTCGTATTAAACGAAGCAGTCTCGTAACAAGCCAACGTAGGTTGAGCAGGCTGTGAGCCCGTTACATCCCAAGAGCAAGAGCTTGTGTTGAACGAAGCCGTTTCATAACAAGCCAGACCCGTAGGCGGAGGTGCTTGGGTACCCGTTACATCCCATGAACAAGATGTCGTATTGAACAAAGCCGTTTGGTAACAAGCCAGCGTAGGCTGTGGCGCTTGCGTGCCCGTTACATCCCACTGACAGGTTGTGGTATTATAGGAAGCCGTTTGGTAGCAAGCTAACGAAGGTTGCTGCGGTTGCGGAGTTACTGTGACCGTCATAGTTGCCACAGCGGAACAACCGTTGACACCTGTTCCCGTAACCGAATAGGTTGTAGTGGTAACAGGTGAAACAGAGATAGAACCATCTGTCGATCCGGTGCTCCAAGCGTAGGTAGCAGCTCCGCCTGCCGTGAGGGTCGTGCTGGCCAATTCACAAATAGAATTGTTACCCGAAATCACAACAGCCGGTAATGGATTGACGTTTACCGTGTAGGTTGCAATAGCCGTACAGCTATTGGCATCAGTTCCTGTTACCGTATAAGTAGTGGAGCTGGAAGGTGTAACGGAAATAGAGGCAGTAGTAGCGCCTGTGTTCCAAGAATAAGAGGATGATCCGCTGGCTTCTAACGTGGCGCCAGAGCCATCACAAAGGGTATTGGTACCGCTGACAGAGACAGGAGCAGGCGTGTAAACAGTGAAATCGGCCGCTGTTCGGCAACCCGGCGTAGTCGCACACTCCACAAAGTAAGTCGTTGTACCGGATGTATTGGTATTGGTGAGCCCACTACCGGAAACTCCTACCGGATTGAAAGTACTACCATAAGCCAGCGCACTTCCACCCGAAGAAACGGCATACCAGCGTAGACCGGAAAGGGTATAGGTAACGGTGATACGCATATAATCCACATTGGGTATTCGGACGTTACTTGTGCTGGCATTTACCGCTGAAAGAACAGCACCGAAATTGGATGCGTTGATTTCAGCAGCGGTCCAAGTCGTTCCCCAAAGGTCTGAGGTGCCACCATAAGTTGCCGTGCTGAAATTACTACCGCTACTCCAATTGACACCGGTTGCAGCTTTGTTGGTAGATTGGATGACGCCACCCTTAACCAGTTTAACTTCCCGGTCCTGCATAAAGGGGGAAGTTGTTCCGTTGGAAGACCGGTTGATCACAAGCGTGATGCCATTGATTACAGCTTGAGCCGGAATGGAAAATCCATAATTGGTTGCCTGCAAGTAATTGGTGACAGCACTAGTTGCGACTGAGGCGATGGTTGCATAAGGAGTACCTGCAACGGAGATATTGCCCGGAGTAGTCCATGCCACCGTGCCTATTCCTGTCACGTTAGCTCCTGTTCCCGCATCACGGGTACCGCTGCTTTGGTTGGTGAGATCGGCACAGGTAGAGGTCGTTGTCAACTGACCGCTGGCACCCGGACAGATAGTTACCCCGGCAGCCGTCGGAGGAGTGTTTATCATCGTGGTTGATGAGGTGGACGCCACCGCATTACAACCATTGGCGTTGGTGTAATTCACCGAAACGATCTCGCTGCCGGTGGTAAGCCATTGTAATGTCACCGTATTATCCGTAGAGGAAATACCGCCCGAGGTGATGCTGTAATCGGTGCCAAGAGCGCCCGACAGTGACCACACGTAATTCGACTGGCCAGCCTGCGTCGTGTACGTAATATCGGAGTTGATACAGGCGGTGGCTATAGGCTGAGCCGTGAAAGTGACCGTGGGACGGGCATTGATCGTAGCTGTCAAGTCTGTTCGCGTAGAGGATATGCAACCTGTGGTAGTGTTGCGGGCCTGTGCACGATACGTAGTGGTTGCCGTGATACTCGGCGTGGTGAATGTCGTGGTTGCCGTACCACCGGTCAGTACCGTTCCGCCGGTAGCTGCTGAATACCAATCCACCGTTTCACCCGTGCCTACACTCGCACTTAAGGTTACCGTTCCAGTGCTGCAACGGGCGGCGCCGGTTCCAACCGGAGCAACAGGCAATGGATTTACCGTAGTAGTGATGGAGTTGGATGTGGCCGGTGACCCAGTTACACACGATGCATTCGAGGTCATGGATACTGAAACCACGTTGCCATCTGCCAAGGCTGTGGTCGTATAGGTGGAACTGTTTGAACCCACGTTGGAGCCATTCAACATCCATTGATAGGATGGAGCAGCACCGCCATTGGTGGGCGTGGCCGTAAATGTTACACTGGCTCCGCTACAAATGGTGTTGTCGGCGTCGTTGGATGCGATACTGACACCGGCGGTAACACCCGGATTAACCACCAACGTCTTCGATGCCGTCGTCGATCCACATGAGCCGCCCGACGTGGTCAAGGTAAGTGTGACTGTACCGCTATAGCTAGCAGGTGGGGTATAGGTGGCATTTAAAACCGTGGCACTCGGCGAGAATGTACCACCTGCAACACTGGAGGACCATGTCCCACCTGTGGCACTGCCACCGACACTTCCGCCCAAGGCAGCCGATGTACCGCCCTGACAAATGGCTGTCAAAGCCGATCCGGCACTTGCCGTTACACAGGGACGTAAGGCTACGGTTAAACCGGCCAAGCCACGAGGGGTGGTATTTACATTACAATTCAAACCACCTAATCCGGTGGCCCCCGCAACAGATTGGGTTCCCCATGCTGCTCCCACACAAGGGGCATTGTTCACACCGTTATGTCCGACATCATAAAGTTCCGTCAGAGGACTAGGTGAGGTTAATGTCCAGCCGGAGCTAGTAAAATTAGCATTGGTGCTGGAAACTACACGCGGACAGTTTCCGAAAACAATGACCGCTGCCTTGTTCGTAACCGGGGTAATGGATGGAATATTGGAAAGTGATGTGGAGGTTGCGGTATACCACGAAGAACCTACTGTTACATCAATAGGATTTGTAGAACTTACCCCCGAAAAGGCTATAATCACACCCGTAACAGCCGTCGAACTTGAGGTCACGCTGAAAGTATACGAGGTCGGTTCGCTGGAACCTGCCACCTTATAGAGCAAAGATGCCCTGCCTCGGTCAACATCGGTGCCAGCAATAAGGGTCCAACCAGCTAGAGAGGCACTGCTCTGAGGTGTGCCATTGAAATAATTACTGATATTGGCTATCATCACATCCCCTGATACTACCCCTGTCGGTCTATTGATTGTGATTGAAGAAAGCGTGCCTGTATTGATGGCTGAAGTCGCCGTTCCCCGCTGGGCGATCTGAGCGTTGGATTTTTCCATGAAAATCGTGAAACTAAGAAGCAGAAAAAAAGGTAAAAAACGATTAAATCGTTTATAATTAGCATTTTTAGAATTGCCAAATGTCGACTGATGAGTAAATATTTTGTTCATAAATGTTGAGTTTTCTCCACTATGAGATATGAGGTTTTTGGGAATTGCTTCCTATATTAAGACAATCGCCTCGCTAAGTCAATTATTTTTCCTTACTCTGATGTTAAATTTGGTAATTAGGAGCTAAAGTCGTGTAAACTGTCAATTTAACGGGTAAAATTCAGGCAACTATAAGCTATTCGTTCCCATTTAAGAGCCCACAGGCTGCTGAACAAAAAAATTGGAACATGAAGACGTAGTGGTAAATACCCACTAAAAAAGCCCCTGAATTGTTTAATTATAAACCCGCAGAGTCATTGTTTGCGGATCATAATCGCACGCGTATTGCTTCATCGGACGTGTGGCCGGCGCGTTGAGCACGCTGCCGTCGAAAAAATTGAACCGGCTTCCGCACGTGTGATCAATGCCGATGACCAGACTCGAATCGGCCACGATGATGGAACTGC
>CAYWDY010000237.1:0-3947 GCA_964455985.1 uncultured Flavobacteriales bacterium | reverse complement strand
AATTAATAATAATTAAATATATTCCTAATTAATCAGCTTTCGCTGATACGAGTAGGTTGTCAGAAAATCATTCTTATCGAAAAACGTCAACCACACCAGAAAACCCAATGAAGTCAGCACGTACCGGTTACGGACGACATGCCACGTCTTTAACCAAGCCGATGGAGAACGCTTTGCCATGATTCCAAATATCAGAAACGCTCCGCTCCGAACGCTCCGCCGAATGGGGTATTGTGAACAGCCTGCTGTTCAGGAAACCGGTGAACTCAGCGGTACTCCCCGAAGACACGGCGCATGGCATCGGAAATCTCGCCCAGCGTAGCCAGGTGTTCCACCGCCTCGATGATAACAGGCATCAGGTTGGCACCGGAAGCAGCTGTCTCCTCTACCCGCTTTATGCAAAGGGCAGCTTTGTTCGGATCACGATCGCTGCGCAACTGACGAAGCTTTTCCATCTGAACCTGGCGGATGGAATCATCAACCGTGAAATGCTTGTCGAAGGGAGGTTCTTCCACCGTATAGCGATTGACGCCGACGATGATTCGTTCTCCACTCTATGGCGGATACAGAACCGCCCATGGCATCGATCTTATTAATGTATTCCCAAGCCTTCTGCTCGATTTCGTCGGTAAGCGATTCAATGAAGTAAGAACCGGCTAGGGGATCGACGGTGTCGACCGCACCACTTTCGTGAGCGATGATCTGCTGGGTGCGCAGAGCGATTCGTGCAGCTTCTTCGGTGGGAAGGCTTAAGGCTTCGTCGTACCCGTTGGTATGCAGCGACTGGGTACCGCCAAGTACGGCAGATAGCGCCTGCAAGGTGACCCGGGTGACGTTGTTGAGCGGTTGCTGTGCGGTAAGTGTCGATCCACCGGTCTGCGTATGGAACCTGAGCATCATGGCCCGGGCATCCGTTGCACCGAGTTCTTTCATAATGGTGGCCCACATGCGACGGGCAGCCCTGAATTTGGCCACTTCCTGAAACACGTGGTTGTGCGCATTGAAGAAAAACGACAATCGCTTACCGAACACGTCAATAGGCAAGCCTTTGTCCAACGCTGCTTTGACGTATGCTTTGCCGTTGGCCAACGTAAACGCCAACTCCTGAGCCGCCGTTGCTCCTGCCTCGCGGATGTGATACCCCGAAATGGAAATGGTATTCCATTTCGGCACTTCGCGGCTGCAGTATTCGAAAATATCCGTGATAATACGCATCGACGGTTTCGGCGGATAGATGTAAGTACCTCGTGCGGCGTACTCTTTTAGCACGTCATTCTGAATGGTGCCCGAAATTTTCTTGAGATCGGCACCCTGCTTCTTCGCCAATGCGATGTAGAAGGCCAGCAGAATGGAAGCCGTTGAATTGATAGTCATGGAGGTGGTTATCCCCTCAAGGGTGATGCCCTGGAACAGGATCTCCATGTCACGCAAGGAGTCGATGGCTACACCGGCCTTCCCCACCTCACCGTCGGAAAGCTCATGATCCGAATCGTAACCGATTTGCGTGGGAAGGTCGAAGGCGACCGAAAGTCCGGTAGTGCCTTGCGAAAGCAAGTAATGATAACGCTCGTTGGAGGCTTCTGCCGTGGAGAAGCCAGCGTATTGCCGCATGGTCCAAAGTTTCCCACGATACATGTCAGGTTGAATGCCACGGGTGAAGGGATATTCTCCGGGCCGCTCCGACATCGGCCGTGCCTGATCGTACAACGGCTTTATTTCGATACCGCTTTCGGTAATGAACTTTTTATCTTCCATAAGGTAAGCGTTGTGTTACTGGAACAACCGTTGCGCTTCGGTCTTTACCGTATAAATGGTCTCCTGTGTGGGCCATCCTGCAGACTGGGAAGCCATTTCAAAAATCTTGGCCGACAGCTGAACGCTGCTGGCGTTGGCTGGCAACGCATCAAACGCCTGCTTCAACCAAGCGACGGATTGGTCCTTGCTTTCAACTACGGCGTTCCAGCAATCGTCCGTGACATACAACTGTTGGGAAAGGTTGTGTTCGAATTCAGCACGGATGTTTGCCATCAGTTCGCCGTAGAAAAGGCGGGCCGGCATCTCCGCTTGATGTACACGGATCAGTAGACTGTCCGGAGAAATACGCTCCAAAAATAGAATCAGACGTTCGTAGGCCTGGAGTTTGAGCGGAAGTCCGTCGCGCTGACGGTTCATACGGTCTTCCATGGCTTTAAGCTGGATATCCCGATCGAGGAGCTTACGCAGCAACGTGAGTTGCGTATCGGTGAATCGCTTGACCATGGCGAACATGGCCATGAGTACTAAAAGTGCGGGCACGAAATAAATCAAGACGTCTGTCCAATCGGTTGCGGGTTGCATCATCACCAGGAACGGTATTTTGTGGTTATCTCAAACAAATGGCGGAATATGGTCGTTTCGTCTGCATTGAAGTCGCGCTTGCGACGGTCAAAAACCCGCCGTGCCACTTCCATAGCCTCTTCCAGGCGGTAGGTGGTGAAACCTTCCGAACCGCCCCATGAAAAGGAAGGGATGAACTTAGGAGGAAAACCGGTCCCAAACACATTGGCACTGACACCGACTACGGTGCCGGTATTGAACATGGTGTTGATTCCGCATTTGGAGTGGTCGCCCATGATCAGTCCGCAGAATTGCAGTCCGGTATGAATGAAAGCTTCGTCGTGGTAACTCCACATTTTCACGGACGAGTAATTGTTTTTCAAGTTGGAATTGCTGCTGTCCGCGCCCAGGTTGCACCACTCTCCGATTACAGAATTACCCAGGAAACCGTCGTGTGCCTTGTTGGAAAATCCAATGAAAACGGAGTTGCTCACTTCTCCTCCCACTTTGCACTCGGGTCCGATGGTGGTAGCTCCATATATCTTAGCGCCCATTTTCAGGTGGGCGTGATCGCCGAGAGAGAATGGCCCCCGGATCAGGCAGCCTTCCATCACTTCGGCATCTTTGCCAATATAAATAGGACCGGTGGTGGTATTGAGTACCGAACATTCCACGACTGCGCCTTCTTCCAGAAATACACCACCGTTGCCTAACACCTGGTTGGTAGAAGAAATCGACTGGGAAGTTCGACCGGCGGTAATGAGGTCAAAGTCTTCGCGTATGGCCACATCGTTTTTGGAAAAGAGATCCCACGGTTGGGTGATGCGGTTTAACGCAGCCGTTGAACTGAGGGATTTATCCACATGAAGCTGATCTACGGCCACTCCGGGTTCAAGCTGATCTCCGGACAGGCGGATGGCGACCGTAACTCCGTTGTTGATCAATCTGGATTGAGGCGGAAGCTCACGGATCTCCGTCAGCAAGCGGGCATTGGGCAGCACCGCGCCATTGATCAGGAGGTTATCTTGGGAAGAATGCAGCGGAAACTTGGACTGCAGGTACGGCATGGTAAGCCACGACGAATCCACTGCACCAAAATGTCTTTCCCACTTTTCACGGATGGTCAGAATACCCATGCGCAGTTCAGACACAGGACGCGTGAAAACAAGTGGCAACAGGGAAGCCCTGTGGGCATCATCAAAGAAAATAAGTCTCATAATTTTTCCGGCTGATGGCCCGGAACTCAAAAGTAACCCTTTTCAAAAGAAAAGTCCCTCGCAAGGAGGGACTTTTTAGGAATTTCAGGGAACTGATTAGTTGCCGGTGGGCGCTTGCTTTTTGGCATAGCGGGTCCGGAACTTGTCGACACGTCCGGCGGTATCGATGAGCTTCATCTTACCGGTATAGTACGGGTGTGACATATGACTGATCTCCAATTTAACCAGCGGATATTCTTTGCCGTCGGTCCATTTGATGGTGTCTTTCGTATCGACAGCAGAACGGGTCAGAAATGCGTAATCGCAAGACATGTCTTTGAAAACAACCGTGCGGTAGTTTTTCGGGTGGAGATCCTTTTTCATAATAATCGCAATAGGGAGTGCAAAAGTAACCTTTTATTCGAAAACAACAAA
>CAYWDY010000236.1:0-3950 GCA_964455985.1 uncultured Flavobacteriales bacterium | reverse complement strand
TTCCCGACCAATTGGAATGGCACTTTATCGGTCACCTTCAGTCCAACAAAGTCAAGTTCATCGCCCCTTTCGTCGCTATGATCCACACGGTGGATTCCATCAAATTGTTGACCGAAATCAATAAGCAAGCCGCCAAGTCCAACCGGACCATCCCTTGTTTACTCCAGGTACACTTAGCCCAAGAAGAGACGAAGTTCGGATTCAGCGAGGACGAAGTAAATGAATTGCTGGCCGGTGGTGATTTGGAAAAATTCGAACACGTAGAAGTGGCCGGCTTCATGGGCATGGCCAGTCTGACCAATGACCAAAACCTGATTCGAAACGAGTTCCATAGACTTACGGTGCTTCGGGACCATTGGCAAAACCGTTACCCTTCCCTCCGTGAATTGTCTATGGGGATGAGTGGAGACTACCGGATAGCGTTGGAAGAAGGCAGTACGATGGTACGCATCGGTTCTGCCATTTTTGGAGAAAGGCATAAAGCATGAATCAGGCAGGACTGACTTTCGCGTTTCTTACGACCATTTCATGGGCAATCTGTGTCTTTCCCTTTACACAGGCTGCCCGGCGTTGGGGTGCCCCAACGCTAAACCTTTTCCGGTTGATGATTGCTTCACTCCTGCTCTTTCTCATCCTGACCATTCTTGGTCATGGGAACACGGGAGTATTATTCAGTTCATCCAGCCTTAACGCCTGGCTTTGGCTGGGTATTTCCGGCGTTGTAGGACTCAGTATTGGTGATCACTTCGGATTCATCACCTATTCGATTTTGGGTGCCCGATTGGGGAGTGTTCTATCTACGTTTGCGCCTGGCGCCGCCCTGATTACGGGGTATTTGCTGACAGATGATCGTCTCTCCTGGATAGGCATTACCGGGATGATGACCACAGTATTCGGTGTAGCGGTTTTGTCGTTAAGTCGAAGCGAACGAAATAGCGCTCAACAACCCAAGGGTTCTGTCACCCGCGGCATCATCTTCGGTTTGATTTCTGCTTTCTGTCAAGGCGCCGGACTGGTACTCGCCAAGAAAGGCATGAGTGGTTCCTCCCCGGAACTGACACCCGTGCATGCTACGTTTATCCGGATCAGTACCGCCATGCTGGTTTTATTGGTCATCACAGTGGTTCGGGGTAGGTGGCGTACCGTCATGCGACCGGTTTTCACCAACGAAAATCAAGGATTATATCCGTCACTCATGGGTACGTTTTTCGGTCCGGTAGTCGGAGTATCGCTATCGCTATTTACTGTTGCTCGACTGGAAGCCTCCATTGCTCAGACCATATTCTCCCTGGTCCCCGTTCTCGTATTGCTCATATCCCGATTGATTTTCAAGGAACAGGTTCGCGGCAAATCCATGGCTGGAGTATTAGTCGCGGTTGCCGGTGTAATCATTCTCGTTTGGCGACTTCATATAGAACAGCTGCTTTTCTCTTCTCACTGATAAACAAATCGTCCATGTGGTCCAAACAAAGACACCTGTTTCTGGGATTGCTGCTGCTGGTGATTTCGGTTTCACTTTATGTGGTGACATCATCGCCTGCGCTGATGTTCGATGATGCGGCAGAATTCGCGCTGGTCATCCGATTAGGAAGTATAGCCCATCCTCCTGGGTTTCCTGCTTACATTTTCACTGGAATGCTTTGGGACCGTTTGCTTAGTCCGGTATTTACAGAGGCTATTCCACGGTTGAACTTGTTTTCAGCTTTATTGACAGGACTTGGTTGTGTTTTCTTATTCGGTGCATTTCGTCGTATCAGCAAGGTATTGATGGCCGAGGATTCAGGAGCGAAAGCAGACTGGATCGCTTTTTTTCCAGCACTCATTTTCGCACTCGGAAATACGACTTGGTTATGGGCTAATACCATCGAAGTTTATTCGTTTCAAGTCTTTGCCATGGGGCTCTTGTTATATGGCTTGACTTCCTATCAATATACTGCCAGCCGAAAGTTTGCAGTGATTGCGGCGTTGGGACTGGCGTTGGGTTGGAGCAATCATCACCTCACCATGATCTTGTTCACCCCGTTTACGCCCTTCTTTTTTCTTCCCGGATTATTCGTGCCCATTCCTTTATCCGGAAAGAACAAAAAATCATCCGTCACTACTTCCTGGATCTCGGATTACTTTAACGTATTGCGCACTCGTGATTTCTTACTCTTCACGGCAATTTCTGCAAGTATCACCATTCTATTCTACTTGGGACTAATGATCAGAGCCTCCCATGATTTCCCATTCATGTTCGGTAAACCGGAGAACCTTGATTTGCTTTTCTATCATATCCGAGGAGGTGCTTACACCAAAAACATCACCGATACGAGTGATCAGATCATGTCGGCGCGTGTCCCCTATTTCTTCGAATTGACCGGTAAGCAGTTCGGCGTGTTTCTGGTGCTTGTCCTCGCAGGGATCATCGAAATGATACGTCGCCGTTCCTTTCAATTGCTTACGGTCATCCTTAGCTATTTCACGATCCAGCTGATGTACCAATTGAAAAACAACCAATGGGCCAGCACGGATGCCTACATGCTTTTGGCTTTCATGACCCTTACCATTCCCATAGTGTATGCCTTGTCTCGGTGGTTCTCCTCGTGGAAATTGGCTTTCGTAATGCCGCTTCTACTGAGCGTTCAACTGGTCATGGCCTATCCAAGCCATGACCGAAAATCCTATCCGGTTTCTACCGGTTTGATGACCTTATTGGACGAATCCGCTCCCAAGAACAGCATCGTGTTGATTTCCGATTGGACGACCATCATCCAGTACAATTATTTCAGGATATGTGAAGGATTCAGAACCGATCTCCGGATATTGAATTACGACTACAAATTCAATCATTACCGGTTGTTGGAAATCAATTACCCGGAGTTGTACCAAAAAATAAAACCCGAATACGATGACTACATAGCTGAATTAGGTAAAGAACATCCCTATCAGATCTACAATACGGGCTGCGATCTCACCACGGATTCTCTGAATGTGAAATTCAAGCGGCTTACCAAACGTTTGGAAGCGGTTGCCCGCGAAGAGAACGTTCCATTCTTGACAGATCCAAAAGCGAATTACTTTTTCAGCAGCACGAATGTGTACGACCCCAATCGGTACATCAGCGGATGTTTCTCTTCCAGCATGCCCGTCGACTCTACCTTTAATGCACCCTTCGTGCGGTTGGACCTAGCCTTCCTGGATTCGAAACTATTGCGGGATGACCCGTCTTGCTTGGACAAACTGGTGGATTTTCAGGCGATGTTCGACCAGCACATCAACTTCTATTCGGCAAACGGAGATACCCTGAATGCCCTGAGGGCTCAAGACGGTAAGGCTCGGGTGATGAAAATACAGCGGGAGTTGAAGCAAAGCATGTCCTTTGCCTTCAAAGTGAAGTGATTCAGGACAGTCGCTTCAGAAAGGCTTCTACAGCCAATCGATAGGAATCCAATCCGAATCCGGTGATCACGCCTACCGCATGACGTGCTGTCAGCGACGTTTGTCTGAATTCTTCCCGGGCATGAACATTGGTGAGGTGGACTTCGATTACAGGAACAGAAACCGCCGCAACGGCATCCGATAAAGCCACGGAGGTATGGGTGTATCCGCCCGCATTTAATATGATACCGTCGACCCGGTGACGAGCCTCGTGCAAATGATTAATCAATTCTCCTTCCACATTGGATTGCGCATAGGAAAATTCAACAGACGGATAAAGTGATTCCAATTCCTTCAGGTAATCCTCGAAAGAGCGATTTCCATACAGGTGTGGTTCCCGCTCACCCAGCAGATTAAGGTTGGGGCCGTTGAGAATGAAAATCCGTCGCATTGGAAGCCGAAATTAAGACATTTATAGGGATTTACCTGTGGATAATTGACGGATTTAATCCGATCCCCAAGAGTGATTTTTATGATATTTGTTAAAAGTCAAATCCTTGAATTGGTCTGTTTATCTCAAAGGGTACAAA
>CAYWDY010000235.1:0-3962 GCA_964455985.1 uncultured Flavobacteriales bacterium | reverse complement strand
GCCGGCTATGGAAGAGATGCCCACTACACTACCCTGTTGTTTCAGGATGTAGGGTAACGCATATTTCGTACAGTATACAGCGCCCCAAAAATTAACATCCATGAGTTTTCGGATAACCTGAAGGTCCACTTCGTCAAAGAGCGCACGCATCGATACACCGGCGTTGTTCACCAGCACATCGATACGGCCGAAACGGTCGATCGCTTTCATCACCAAGGACTGACAATCCTGTTCCTGACTGACATCTCCTGTCACTACCAGAGCTTCAGCGCCAGATTTTCGAATCTCGTCAGCCACTGCCAACAGAGCATCCTGCTGACGGGCCATAAGTACGACGGAGGCACCTTGACGGGCGAACTCCAACGCCAGTGCCTTTCCAATACCGGAAGAGGCACCGGTGACAATCACTGTTTTACCCGTCATTTTTTTCATGGCTGGATCACGAGGGGAAAATCTTCCCGGGGTTAAGTATTTGATGTGGATCGAATAGGTTCTTGATGCCTTTCATGAGTGCCAGTTGAATCGGATTGAATGGAATATCCATGTACTGCTTCTGAACCAAACCGATTCCATGTTCGCCGGAAATAGTTCCTCCCAGTTCCACGCACAGTTGGAAAATCTCCCGGATACCCTTGGGCACCTGGGTATTCCAATTCTCTTCGCTCATGTCTTCCTTGATGATATTAACATGCAGGTTGCCGTCACCGGCATGACCGTAACAGACACTGCGGAATCCGTATTTCTTTCCGATCTCTTTGACACCGCGCAGCAGTCGAGGCAATTCCGCCCGAGGTACCACGGTATCCTCTTCCTTGTAAATGGAGTGCGACTTGACCGCTTCACCGGCCGACCTGCGTGCACGCCACAGATCAGCCTTTTGCTGGGCCGTATCGGCAAACAGGATCTCGTCACAATCGAACTGATACATTACTTCTGAAATCTTTTCACAGTCTTTGAAAAGCACGTCACGGTCATTCCCGTCGACTTCGATGAAAAGCTGGGCTTCGATGCCTTCCTTCAAGGGAACTTTGACATCCACAAAACGCATCACGTATTCGATGCAATCACGCTCCATGAACTCCAGTGCCGATGGTGTAACGCCACTGCGGAAAATCGCTGAGACGGCTTCGCAAGCCTTTTCCGCACTGAAGAAGGGCACCAGCATGAGCAAACTTTCCGTAGGCAGTGGAATCAACCGAAAAACGATCTTGGTAATGACTCCAAGCGTGCCTTCGCTTCCGATGAGCAATTGGGTCAGGTTATATCCGGTGGAATTCTTGAGGACATTAGCACCGGTCCAGATGACTTCGCCGGTAGGTAATACTACTTCGCAATTCAGGACATAATCCTTGGTCACACCATACTTCACCGCCTTGGGACCACCGGCGCATTCCGCCAGATTACCGCCCAAAAAACAGCTACCACGGCTGGCAGGATCGGGCGGATAAAATAATCCTTTCTCGGCCACCGCATCCTGAAACACCTGATTGATGACTCCGGGCTCGACCGTAGCCTGGAGGTTACGGTCATCGATTTGAAGAATGGTATTGAAGCGCTCCATGGAAAGAATGATTCCACCATGAACAGGCAACGCCCCTCCGCTGAGACCCGTTCCTGCACCGCGTGGTGTGACAGGTACCCGGTTCTCGTGACACCAACGCATGATCGCTGATACCTCATCCGTTGTGCGGGGCTTAACCACCACCTCGGGGAGAAAGCGGAGATCTTCTGTATAGTCGTGGGAATAATCCGCAAGCACTTCGTTACCGGTGAATACATAGGGTTTCCCTACGATGTTCTCCAACGCTTGTACATGTTGGGCAGTGATGGGTTGATACTTCATTTCTTTCGTTGACGTAGCTTGAATTGATGGATCACCTTCTCCAGTGGGACGGCCTGTAAGGAGTAACTGAACAAACAGATGGTGCCGCTGGTTTCGCCGGCATCATCGCCAAGAAAAAAGACCTGATTGTTCTGTACCAACAAATCACGGATATACGCAAGACCGTGTACATCGGTATCCTGGTATTCATACCAAAATGAATTGACGGTATCGGGAATAGCGAAAGCCGGCTGTAGCGTTCCTTCGACCGGATAAAGGCATGCTCCTACCAGCATCTTGTATTGTTGACCGGGGAGCAGCCGGTAGAAATATTTCCCGTTGGTGAATTTTCGGTCGAAGAGCGTCACCCCGTCTTCCAGGCGAAACTGCAATAATATGCTTCCACTTTCCTGTTGAGCATAGTCCGTGTAATTGGCCGATACCTGAGCGGTTTTCCGGTCGGTGAAAATACGGTCGGCGACGCAGTCAGACGTTCGTCCGTTGAACAGGATTTCCTGCTCGAGCATCCCGTTGCGCGTGAACTTTAGAAGAGGAAGATCGGACCGATCGCCGGAGTGATTGACATACCCCGAAACATAAACATCGGCGGAGTCATCGAGGGTCATACACGTAGCGGCATCGCTGGTCGACCTCCTGCCATCATAGCGGTGCAACCACATTCGGTTTCCGGCGGAATCGTATTTCAAGACCAGAATATCCGCTTCGTGAAGGCTTCCGTTGGCTATGCCGGTCGTGTAGATATTACACGAATCATCCACTTCGATATCATTGCCCATATCCATCTGCAACGTGGCGTACGTGCGGAACCAGTACAGCGATCCGTGAGGCAAGTAGCGAAGGACGATATAATCGATCCCGGAATCCGGAGTAGTCACATACCCACAGACCGAGGGAAAGCCCGTCTTGTCAACCGCAACTCCAGTCGGGGCATCAAACATACCCTCGGTCATGCCGAAGAACTCCTGATTCAACAGCGTTCCTTCGGACGAGTATTTCAGAAGCAGAATATCGTTATCTCCTTTCGGTGAACGCGAGGTAGCACAGACCCAGATGTTGTTGAATGCATCGATAGCCATATCCACCGGACGATCATCCGTATGCTGGGGCCCGTCATAAACCCTTCGCCAGATTTCGTTGCCTGCTGTATCAATTTTAATGAGCAAAATATCACCGCTGGAATCGGGCACCCACGTGTAGTTCAACAGGAGTATGTTATTCCGTTTATCCAACCTTATCCGGTTGGCTTTATTCGCTGTATTGTAATCTGCCTTTATGTTCGCTTTCCATAGCTTGGTGACTTGACTCTGGCTTATACCCGGTAACCCGAAAACCAAAAGCAAAAAAAGCACGACACTGCGCCATACGGGCAAGCCCAAGAAGGGGACGGAACGGAAATGTCCGGAACTCATATGTCCAAAATTAGCATGCCTTGCCTCTTTTTTCACCCATTTCTCCCTTTTTTCTTCACAAGGTTACTCCCGTAGCGGGGGAATCCTATCTTTGCGTGAACTCTTATTCGAATACCTATGGAACTGACAGGAACACTGAAAATCAAGAAAGACGAGCAAGTAGTCAATGACCGCTTCCGCAAACGTGAATTCGTATTGACCGTAGATGACCGCGGTTACCAGCAATACATCAGCTTCATCTGCACGCAAGACAAATGTGACTTGCTGAACGGCATCCAGGAAGGCGAAACCATCACGGTACTCTTCAACATCAAAGGACGTGAATGGAAGAGCCCACAGGGCGATATCCGCTATTTCAATTCCTTGGAAGCCTGGAGAATCAACAAAGGAGGCTCTACCTCTTCTTCCTCCCGTGGCCAGGAATCCCCTGAGCATTATAACCAGATGCCCGCCGGCGGAAACGACGACCTGCCCTTCTAAAGATCACTTCATACCCAATAAAAAAACCCGGGCAATGACCCGGGTTTTTTATTTAGGAGATCGTGGATCAATGAACGTGGCCGTGATCCAGTTCTTCGGCTGTCGCCTCGCGAACTTCCAGCACTTCTCCGGAGAAATGGAGAACGTGGTCTGCCAGCGGGTGATTGAAATCCATTTTTACTGTGGATTCATCGTAAGAAACGATCTTTCCATTCATGGTGTTCCCCTGT
>CAYWDY010000234.1:1028-3977 GCA_964455985.1 uncultured Flavobacteriales bacterium | reverse complement strand
CCACCATCGGCATCGGAAAGTGCCCCTCACTCATGCTCATCATCTTCGCCGCCGAATTGATCACCTGATCGATAGCCACCAAAGAGAAGTTGAAGGTCATGAATTCAACGATCGGTCGCAGACCGTTCATGGCCGCTCCGACGGAGATACCGGCGAAACCCAGTTCAGCAATAGGCGTGTCGATGACGCGCTTCGGGCCGAATTCGTCCAACATACCTTGGGAAACTTTATAGGCTCCGTTGTATTGGGCCACTTCTTCACCCATGAGAAAAATGTTCGCATCGCGACGCATTTCTTCACTCATGGCTTCGCGCAGGGCTTCCCGGAATTGTACTTCACGCATGGTTGGAACGGATTTATGAGGTCGGCAAAAGTAGGAAATCTAACGTTATGCATCATCCCCGATCAGGAGGTTCATGCGAGCGGTCTGCAATTCCGACAACGTATGTGAATTCTGCTGACGGCGGGCGCATTCGATGCCCCGTTCATAGGTTTGAAGGGCCGCCCCCCGGTCGCCTAGCTCAGCCATTACGTTTCCTAATTGGTAATAGGTTGCCAGGTATTCCGGATCCCGCTGAAGCAATTCAATCCAAACGCCTTGGGCTGATTCTAACTCGTTCATCCTTAGGTATTCAAGCCCAAGCGCATACCTGGAAAAAGAGTCTCCGGGATCCTGATCCAGGAACTCCAGAAGTTGTTGGATACGCTTGTTTTCCATGGATTTCGGGGAGGCTTTTTAGCTATCTTCGCGCTTCGATAACAAAAGTAGTCCTTGTCGGTTAATCAGGAAACGGTTCATTCACCCTTCCCCTACGCCAACCCCTTCGCATGAAAATACTCGTCTGTATCTCCAACGTACCGGATACCACGGCCAAAATCAATTTCACGCCGGACAACCGCGAATTTGTCGCCACCGGTGTGACCTTCATTCTCAATCCCTACGATGAAATCGCCCTCTCCAAAGCCGTTGACCTGGTCGCCGGCGGCGGCTCGGTGACGGTCTTCCACGTCGGCGATGCATCCGCAGAACCCACCATACGCAAGGCGTTGGCCATCGGTGCGACTGATGCCGTCCGGGTAAATGCCGCTCCCCGCGATAGTTTTTTCGTGGCCTCTCAAATCGCCGCTTACGTTCGCCAGAACCCTGTCGATATAATCCTGTGCGGACGTGAATCGGCCGATCATAACGGCTCGACCGTTCCGGCCATGGTGGCGGAAATGTTGGGTATTCCCTGCGTATTGTTTGCGAAGAGCCTGACGATGGAAGGCGAACACGCTGTGCTCGATCTCGAAGTCGAGGGCGGCAAGCAAGTCGTACAAGTTCCAAAACCTTTCGTGGCCGGTGCTTCGGAAGGAATGGCGGAATGGAAGATTCCGAATATGCGCGGTATCATGTCCGTACCAAGCCTCTGTCGGTTATCGAACCGGTAGCCGTGGCTGAATTATCCCGTCCGGTTTCCTTTGACAAGCCGGCAGCCCGCAGTGCGGTCCGAATGATCGCTGCCGAGGACGCGGAGAAGCTGTTTGAAATCCTCCGTGAAGAGAAAAAAGTGATTTGATTTACCGGCCGTTCACGGCCTCAACCCCATACTCATGTCTGTCCTGGTCTACGTCGAAAACCTGCAAGGAAAATTCAAGAAATCAGCCTTTGAAATGGTTTCTTACGGTGCTGCGCTCGCGCAAGCCAAGCAACTGCCGCTGACGGTGCTGTCCATCGGTGCGGTAGCTGATGATGAACTCAAGCGTCTTTCTACCTACGGTGCTTCGCGTATCTTGAACGCTTCGGAAGAAACCGGTAACGATCAGATGACGGCCGCGGCTATCGCTCAGGCGGCGACGCAGGAAAAAGCGACCGTCGTCGTTCTTTCAGCCAGCTTTTCCGGTAAAGCCATTGCTCCTCGGGTTGCGGTCAAATTGAATGCCGGCTTCGCCGATAACGTGATCGATTTTCCGGATTTCTCTTCCGGCTTCAACGTCAAGAAGAATGCCTACTCCGGCAAAGCCTACGCTTTCGTAGAACTGCTCGCATCGACCAACGTGGTCAGCGTACTTCCCAATTCCTATAAAGTGGTAGAATCTCCTGCGTCACCGGAGCTGGTTGGTTTTCAGCCGACATATTCCGCTGCCGACAAGGCGCTGGTCGTGCGTGAAACGGTTCGCTCCACCGACAAGGTTTCGTTACCGGAAGCTGAACTCGTCGTTTCGGCGGGTCGCGGACTCAAGGGCCCTGAGAATTGGGGAATGATCGAGGAACTGGCTAACGTTCTTGGTGCTGCCACGGCTTGCAGCAAGCCGGTTTCTGATGCCGGTTGGCGTCCACATTCCGAGCACGTCGGACAAACGGGTATCGCCATCAGTCCTAATCTGTACATCGCGGTGGGTATTTCCGGTGCCATCCAACACCTGGCCGGAGTAAGTTCATCCAAAGTCATCGTGGTCGTCAATAAGGATCCTGAAGCACCGTTTTTCAAAGCTGCAGACTACGGAATAGTAGGCGATGCCTTCGAGGTGGTACCCCGTTTGCTTCAAGCCGCCAAAGCCTTTAAATCAAGTCAGAACTAACTGCATTTTGTCATTCCTGACCCAAAAAAAAGGCGTACTTTAGGACCTCCAACCTGCGGTCCATTTCCCCTGTATGAAGAAAATTAAGCTGGAAATCATCGGTTTGTCTTACAGTCAGACCCAATCCGGCGCCTATGCCTTGGTGTTGGGTGAGGAGAACGGAAAACGTCGCCTCCCGATCATCATCGGAGCGTTTGAAGCCCAGGCTATCGCCATTGAGCTGGAGAACATGACTCCGACCCGTCCGCTGACCCACGATCTGTTCCGGGATGTCATTGGCGCCCTTGGTCATTCGCTCAAGGAAGTCCGTATCGTCGACCTGCAGGAAGGCACCTTCTACGCCGACCTGGTCTTCGACCACGACGTGCGCGTCTCGGCCCGGCCGTC
>CAYWDY010000234.1:0-1018 GCA_964455985.1 uncultured Flavobacteriales bacterium | reverse complement strand
CCCACGATCTTTTCAAATCGATGGCGTACGCGTTCAATATCGAAATGACCGAAGTGGTGATCTACAATTTGCTGGAAGGTGTCTTCTACGCACGGTTAATCTGCTCGCACGGCGACAAAGTAGAAGAGATCGATGCACGCACCAGCGATGCCATCGCCTTGGCCGTTCGTTTCGGTTGTCCGATATTCACCTATGAATTCATTCTCTCACAATCCGGAATCGTCATGGACGAATCGACTGCGTTAGAAGCGGGTGAAGAGAAAGTAGAACGTCAGATTCCGGCTTCCACCGTATCAAGCGGTTCCAAGCTTTCTGAAAACGAACTCGGAGCAGCCAGCACCGATGATCTTCAGGAGATGCTGAAGAAGGCGATTGACGAAGAAGCGTACGAAAGAGCGGGTCGCATACGCGACGAACTCAATAAGCGAAAAGAGAAAAATTCCTAAACGAGAAGCCCTGCACCGCAGGGCTTTTTTATTCACAATTCCATGGCTGTACGTAAATTTTCGTAACATGGTACCTCCTAAATTCAAACCACCACCACATGGACAGATTCTTTGGATTGATTGGCGTTGTCGTCATCTTGGCGCTGGCCTTTTTCTTATCCGGTAACCGTAAGGCCATCAATTATAGATTGGTATTTTCAGGACTTGCTCTGCAACTGGGTCTTGCCCTGTTCATCCTGAAAACATCCTTGGGTCAGACCATCTTTGCCACCCTTGGTCGTTGGATAACTAAACTGCTGGAGTTTTCTGATAGAGGCGCTGAATTTGTTTTCGGATTCATCGTCAACAGTGAACTGCTGAATCGCGTAATGGGGCCGGGAACCGGATTCGTCTTCATGTTCAAAATCATGCCGACGATCATTTTCGTAGCCGTACTGGTCAGTATTGCCTACCATGTCGGATTGATGCAGCGTGTCGTATCCTTCTTTGCCAAACTCATGCGTAAGCTGATGGACGTCAGTGGAGCAGAAGCCTTGTCAAATGTCGCTTCGGCTTTCGTCGGTCAGGTGGAA
>CAYWDY010000233.1:0-3994 GCA_964455985.1 uncultured Flavobacteriales bacterium | reverse complement strand
TTCGCTGGATACGCCAGCATAGATCGATTTCTTCCATATGCGCAAAGAAACGGTCATCCAGCCCTCCGATACTATGATAGGTCTCACTTCGGATGAAAAGACATGCACCGGTGGCCCAAAATACTTCGCGTATGTCTTCGTATTGACTGGTGTCCTTCTCTACGTGATTGAAAACCCTTCCCCGGCAGTACGGGTATCCGAGCCAGTCCAGGTATCCACCGGCAGCACCGGCGTATTCGAATTTATCCCGTCGGTAGAAGTCCCTGATCTTTGGCTGACAGGCACCGGCTTCCCGATGATCGTCCATGCACTTCAGTAACGGTTCAAGCCATCCCTCGGTGACTTCAATGTCTGAATTCAGTAACACGTAGAATTCCGCGTTCACCTGCCGCAAGGCTTCATTGTATCCGCCAGCAAATCCGGTGTTCTGATCCATGGGAATCACTTCCACTTCAGGAAACCGATCTCGCAAGAGTGCAAGCGAGTCGTCGGTCGAAGCGTTATCCGCTACGATGATACGGGCCATGTCCCGACTGTGGCGAATGACTCCGGGAAGGAAATCTTCCAGGAATTTCTTACCGTTCCAATTGAGAATGACGACTGCGATCCGCTTGTTCATGATGGCTTATCGCGGCAATCGGAAATCCTCTTTGGTCCGACTGCCATAGATATCGTACGATTGAGATTGATCAAGATCCGGTCCGAAGGCCTGAGATCGGCTGTGCAGTTTGAGCTCCCAATTGGGATCTTGCACTTCACCCTTCACGTCGGAGTGAAGAAGCCGGAATTCATTCGAAGCAAGGTCGGTGGAGTAGAACACAAACCTGCGGTTAGTCTGGTTGTTGATTTTGTAATAATGCCAGATTTCAAACGGATAGGCTTCCGGGTCCTGTACTTCTTTGGTGATGGTGTTGGGAGGACCGTAGGCCAGGTATACGCGTCCCCGGTCGGTCTCGTATCCTTTCCGGCCGTAAGTTGAGTAGGCGGCGTTCACTTTCGCCACCTCGAGACGGTAGGCCAACCAACCCGCCTGGGGATCGTCGGGGCTCTTGCGGGACCAATAATAATACATCAGCTGTTGGAGCGATGATAGCTGTCGGTTGTGCAATTGGTTCTCGGCTATCTGGCCTTCGAGCGGGGAAAGGATGGGGAACATGGATTCGATGAATTCAGCGAGCGTATCCACGTTGGTGTATTGCCAAGCAAACGTATTGGAAGCATCCACCAGCGAGAGATCTATTTCTCGCACCGGGGCAGTAATGGAGTTGATGCGTTGGAAGAAACACTGCCGGTAGGCCAGCAGCCGATTGTCCCGGTTACGCACTTCCACACTCAGCAGGTAATTGCCGGAGGGCAGCGCTGCGATGGGTAATTCGGCCATCAGCGGAATCACCGGAGCAGAAGTCCGTTTCTGACTGCCGACGAGTTCCTGCACCAATTGATGGGTCTCGTTATTCGAGATCATGTAACGAACAAGCACTTCTTCAGCAGCCAGCGGTTGTGTGCGGTAGATCTCCGTATAGAACAGCAGCCGGGTGGCTTCTTCCGGAAAATACCCCAAGGCGTAGGGAACCAAGTCATAGCCCGATTTGCTCCGAGGTCCCGGCGACTTCGTCGGACGGTAACTCTCCAGAAGCTCGATGTCGGAGAATGAAACGCTGTCCTCGGGGAAATGGATGTTCACTGTCTGTTCGACACGAACAGGGGGATCGGTTGAATTCTTGTCGCCTACCAGAAGTTCGAGTGTGTAGGTTCCCTCAGCCAACGGCGTACGTTGCACGTCAATGAAATCGTCAACCGAAGCTGTTTCTTCCGAATCCACTTCGGGACTGTACAAAAGGTATTTATCGAATCCGACAATGGAATCGTTGCGGTGGAAGATCCACGTCACCTCGAGGGTGGCTTTGCGTTTCCCAGCTGATATAGGTCCGGGCATTACCGTGGTTCCATCCACGTATAGGTATGTTTCCAGGTAGGACTGAGCTCCAGGCTGGTCAAAAACCGCATAGGAGAGGAAGGCGTTGGGACGGCCGAAGGCGGTCGTTTGCAGCAGCAGGAACAGCAGCAGGGCGGAGGCGATGCGCATACCTCAAAGGTAGCTAAAATAGCGGCTGCGGCATGTTGGCTTTTTGTGGATAGAGAAGCCCGTTTGATGACGGATTATTCCGAATTTTACCCGGTCCGTTGTGAAGATACTTTGCATCACTTCCCGTTTGCCGTGGCCTCTGGAGAAAGGGGACAAGCTTCGTATTTTCCATCAACTCCGCGAGTTGTCAAGGCATCATGAAGTAGTCCTTTTCTCCATAAACGACCAGGCCGTTCATCCCAAGGCACTGGAGGAACTGAAGGCCTACTGTACTTCGGTGGAAGTCCATACGCATTCCAGACTACAGCTTCTTTTCAATTTACTCCGTGGCTGGTTGACCGGTTTGCCTTTACAGGTTGCCTATTTCACCTCAACACAGGCCAAGAACCAGTTGCGACATTTTATAGAGCGGGAGAAACCGGATGCCGTTTACTGTCAGTTGATTCGTACCGCTGAATACCGAGAACTATTCCCAGACTATTTGGCGGTGTTGGATTACATGGATGTTTTCTCCAAGGGGGTGGAACGGCGGTTGGCGCAGGTGTCGTGGTATAAGCGGCCCTTTTTCCGAATGGAGTGGAAGCGCTTGTTACGGTACGAAGCCCGGGTATTTCCTTGGTTCAAGCGTCACACGGTCATTTCAGAGCAGGATCTTCGGGCATTGCCCTTGAAGGAGGCAGATAGAGATCAAGTTGTAGTTGTTCCGAATGGAGTGGATGAGGATTTTTTCAAGCCCCGAGCAGCGGATAAGGATTTTGAGTTGCTGTTCAACGGCAACATGAATTATCCACCCAACATTGACAGTGCCGTGTTTTTGGTGCATGAGGTCATGCCGCTGGTTTGGAAACAATCTCCGGGTGTCAGGTTGCTGATATCGGGAGCGAATCCGTCGCCGGAGGTACGTGCCTTGGCCGGTGAACGTGTTGTCGTTTCGGGATGGGTGGAAGACATCCGGGATAATTTCGCCCGTTCCCGGGTGTTGGTGGCTCCGATGCGCAGCAGCATCGGGTTGCAGAACAAACTGCTGGAGGCTATGGCGATGGGATTGCCGTGTATCACTACGCCGTTATCGAATAACGCGTTGGGAGCGGCTCCCGATGTGGAAATACTTATTGCTTCGACAGCACCGGAATTTGCCGGGCAGATCGGGCGGGTGCTGGGGGATAAAGTGCTAGCGGATACCTTGACAGAAAATGGTCACGCACTGATTCAACGTCGCTTTGGTTGGAGTGGATGTACGGCAGGACTACTCAAGTTTTTTTCTTGATTTATCTTACCCACAGTCGGCCCGAATACATTTTTCCTTCCGGGGCCGTGAAGGTGTAGATGAGTAGTCCGGGAGCCGGTTCCCGTTGCAGCGGTACTTCGTTGCTCGTGAGTAGGCCGTTGAACAAGGTACGGCCGGTGAGGTCGATAATGCGGAGGCGTGATCCAGGTGTGGTATTAGAGGCAAGCAAACGGTGTTTATCAGTAGAGTAGAGCAGGGAAGGAGTCAGGGTTTTAGGGTCGGCGATACCTGTGGCAGGACTGACGCTGAAGGCAAGTGTTTGGGGAGGGGATGATTGGAAGCTGGTGCAGTTGCCGGAGAAGTCGTAGGTACCGGTTTGCAGGTCGAACTGCAGCTGATAGGTTCCGGAGGGTAGAGTGCCAAGGGAAATGGTGTCGGTGGTATAGCAGATGACGGTAAGCATACCGACACAATGTTTGGTGGTCACATCGATCAAGCTGCCGTTGATGCTTACTTGTTGTCCGACCAGATCGCAGCCACCGCTGGTGAAGGCCAGGTCGGCGACCACCTTGACGGAATCCGCGGAGGTTGGGTTGGCAGGGATGATTTGAAGGTTTTGAATGGTCTGAGCCCGGGTGAAAAAGGGCGACAAGGCGAGCCACATCAGGAGTAAACGGAGC
>CAYWDY010000232.1:1065-3995 GCA_964455985.1 uncultured Flavobacteriales bacterium | reverse complement strand
ATGTAGTCGACTTGGTTCAGAATTCTGGCAATATCAATACGATTTCCCCAAGTTCACCGGTATATGTGATAGGAGCCGGTGTATTGGGATTGTTTACCGCCTATGAGCTCACGTTGCGCGGCTATAGTAATGTCACCGTTGTGGCCTCCTCCTTTGATGGGTTAACCTCACACAATGCCGGCGGGTTGTTGGCACCAGTATCCATGGACAATAATCCCGCCATGCAGTCGGTGATTGACCGAATCGGCATTGAAGCCTACCGATTCTACGCCGATGTGGCGACGGGAAAGCAACCTCATTTTTCGGCTGGCGCTAAAATTATGCCCGCTTATTTTGAAAACCGGAGCGAATCTGGGCTCGAACCATATGTCGGAAAAGTCATGAAGCCGGCTAAAGATGTAATCTTGGATTTCGGCAATGGCACCACGCGAAACATGGTTTCTTACGATGACGGGATTTTCATGGACACGGCGGTAATGATGCAATCGCTGCATGATTACTTGAAGGAAAAAGTCAGGTTCGAGCAGCGCAAGGTTGTAAGTTTCGATGAGCTTAGTTCAACCCTTATTTTCGATTGCTCCGGTCTTGGTGCAGGCTCGTTGAATGGCGACAAAGATATGGTGCCGGTTCAAGGGCATCTCATCATGTTGCGTGATCAATTGCCGGCGAATCTTCAATCCATGATTCTGGTTTATTTTTCAAAAGGTAAAACTGTTTCCGGGCAAGAAGTCAAGCGTTCGTTCTATATTTTCCCGAAGCAATTGCCGGGATCAGCCATGAACGATGTCGGAGTCATAGGCGGCACTTTCATCGAAGGCGCTACGCCAGAAACGCCCAATCCCGAAGAGTTCGATTTGCTCGTCGCTAATGCCAAGAAGTTTTACGGAATATGATCGTCCGGTCATTTCATGACATGAAAAAAGCCGCCCTATTAAGGCGGCTTTTTTCTCTACAAGGTTTGTCTATCAGAAACTGACCATCAGACTGCCGATACCTCCGAACTGGGTGATGGTGGAATAACCTGAGATGCCAACATCAGGTCCATTGGATCCGATGAAAACGTCGGCTCCGACAGATTGTATGGGCATGTATAATTGCGGCTGCAACCGAATCGCCAGGTTCCCGGTTAGCTTCAAACGAAGTCCGGCTTTAAGGGTGACAGCAAACCGAGTAGCAGTCCGGATGTCGAGGGTTTGAGGAGTGAAAACAACCACTCCGGCAGCAAGTCCGCCATACAGGGTTATCCTTTCATGGACTTCCTTCATTCCGTTGCAGCCTAGCGTGAAGTAGTCCAGAGCCAGCTTGTCATAGATGGTGTAATTCTGCCAATTATTCCCTCTCAGTTGATAGAGATAGCCCACAGAATTAGTCAACTGATGTTGCCACGTCAATTCGAATTCACTCCACGGTGAGGTTTCCGCACCAAGACTGATGCCATATAAGCCACTTCCTTCCATGAAAACGGATCCGTTGTCAATGTCAAAGGTTTCGTCGAAATTATATCCGTAATAGGGGGAAAGACTTATTTGCATGTCATCGTCATCCGAAGGTTTGGCGGGTGGACCTGCCGTATAACTCTGGGCCAAGGACGAGATGTAGGTCAATACCAAGACTGTAGTCAAAAAGGTGCGATACATTTTCCGTTTTTTTCAAATATAGAAAAAAGCGGAATTAGCCCTGCTAGGATTAACGAGTGTGCTGCCTCAGATTGATATGCAAAGACTCAATCCTTCTTCAATAACCTTTTGGTAAATACATGATCCTGCGAGTCCGAAAGCTGAATCATGTAAACCCCTTGTGCTAATCCGGATAAGTCTATATCAGTAACTTTATCCGCACTGGAAGTTTGGAGTTGTGTCTTACCCAGTAAGTCATTCACCTGGATTTGAAATGGACCAACCCACTCCTCATCAGCTTCTATAGTGACCCTGACTTCCTGATGTGCCGGATTCGGGAATAGGGTAGCAGGTTCATCCGATGCCTTTTCCGTCCATGTTGGAAGTACCGTGAGTGTCGTGAAGGTAAGGGTTGATGAATAATTGGAACAATTGGATTTTACTTTCCATTCATAGGTGGTTCCTCCGAGCAATCCTGTGAGGTTCAGCTGGGTCGAAGATTGAGGGCCAACTTGAGTCCATCGTGTTGAATTGACCGGTTTGTATCCGATCGTATACGTTGATGCCCCGGGTGATGCTGACCAGCTCAGTCGAGCATCTGATCGGGTGATATTGGAAGAGCTGCAGCCGACTGGTACCAAGCAACCCGAAGATGCCGTGGTGAAGCTGGCCGTACTGCTGTTTCCCGAACAATTGGCAGAAACCCTCCACGTATAGGTCGTTGATCCGCTGAGTCCCGTGACGGTGGTCGTGTTGCTGTTGATGGAGGTCAGGGATATCCAAGAGTTTGAACTTGATTTCCTGTATTGAACGGTATACGTACTGGCTCCATTTACTGTGTTCCAAATTAATTGAGCGGATACGCCGGTGATGGAGCTGCTCCGTAGTCCTGTAGGAGCGCTGCAATTGCTGAGAGTTGAGGTAGTAAACGTGGAACTGTTGCTGAACCCAGAGCAATCCGATTTTACTTGCCACTCGTATCCTGTAGCTCCGTTAAGGTTCGTCAGGGCAATGCTCGTAGAGGTGGTTGTGCCAGCTGTCAGCCAAATCGTTGATCCGTTGTTCCTGAATTGGGCGGTGTAGCTGGTGGCTCCGCTCGTACCGTTCCAAGTCAACGTCGCAGAAGAAGCCGTGATATTGCTGGTGCTCAAACCGGAGGGAACCGTTCCGGTAGATGCCACACACGATGCATTGCTTAGCTGGTTACGGATCAGATTTCCTGGAATAGTACCGAAGCCATTGCTGAAGTTGATTCCTTGCGTAGTCATGTGGCAATAACTCATGATGGTACCGCCGTTGGTGGGGGTAGGGCCA
>CAYWDY010000232.1:0-1055 GCA_964455985.1 uncultured Flavobacteriales bacterium | reverse complement strand
CTCCTGTGCTGCCGTTACCTAATGTCCATCCGCACCAATGCGTGTGGTTGGATCCGAAGTTGTGACCCAATTCGTGGGTCATCACTTGGACGGACCAGGAATAGCTGGTAATGGAGGTGAAGGTGTTTTGGATATAACAGACGCTGTGTGCGTATGCCTTGTTACATAATACTCCGAGGTATCCGATTCCGCCTCCAATGTTTCGTGTGGTTAGGAATTGAGCGAGCGTTCCATTGAAATTGCTTCCCAGCGTACTTCTGAATGCGTAAAGCAGGTTCGCAGCGGAGTTGTTACACGCGTAAGGGTCAATACTCGTCCACACCTGGATGGTCTGCACCTGGATATCGATATTCTCATTGCTGTACAGGGCTGATACCTGATTGAACAGCGAAGAAATATAATTCACGACATTCGTCGTATTCGATCCTTTATCCTGATACAATTGATAGTCACACTCCAGATACATGCCGACTGTCTTGCAGCCGATTCCTGAGGTCTGGTTGCCATCGCTGGGTGGTTTATGTACCCCTGGAGGACTAAGTACATCGCAGGTGAAATTGGCCATGACCGGAAGGGATTTGGCATCAAAAAAGAAATAATCGCCGGAACTCGGATCCTTTGTGAGCTCTCTGTTTCCGGTCTCGTCGGCTATCAAGGCGTTCACTTCATCCTGAAAAATAGATACAGCCACTACCGAGTTCGGTTTATCCTTGATGATACCGCGATAGAAAACACCCCGGTTATACGCCACATCTTGTTGCGGCTGTGTTCCTTTGGTGGAGACCTTGAAGTCTGGCGTGAACAATTCAACTGCGCCCAGATACACTTCAACGGCTTCGGCGCCTTCTACCGGAATCGCCAGACTGAATGTAGAGGGCCTTCGCTGACGAATCTGATCTAATTGTTGACGGTCCAACGATAACCGTTGAACGGGCAGCATATTCCGTGCAGCTTTGGCTTGGACGGGGGCATGTTGGAACAGCTCTACCGGCTCAAAGGCGTGAGTTTCCTGCAATTCGCTGATCCAACTGTCGATTCCATTTTGCCCTTGGACC
>CAYWDY010000231.1:0-3998 GCA_964455985.1 uncultured Flavobacteriales bacterium | reverse complement strand
CATATTGTTTAGGTTTAAACATTGTAAGGTTAAACAAATCATCAACCCCTCCTAAAACACCATTAATCGTTCAAATTCGGCACTGACTTTCGGGTAAATCGCTGAATTGGGCGTCTTTTTTCCCAAAATAGAGCGGAAAGACTCAAGTATTTAAACAAGAATTTACTGGACTATTCCCGATGAAGCCTGATGCGTTCCGGTTCTGTAGGTGTTACTCGCAGGGACTACTTCAGTATTGTATGTATATTTAGTAAGGGAAGTGAACGCTTCTTATTTACGCTTTAGGAGGGGTTGACTCATCCTCGATGCAAGGATTAATTCGCATACATACGTAGTAATTCTATTCACTTTTAAAGTTAGATACAGATTCAAGATTATGAGACAACCTACATTCCACGAAGACCAGTACACGATTCTTAAGAAGAAGGATATTCAAGTATCGTTGAAAAGAATGGACAGTATTATCCAAGCGGATTCATCCCTTGACGATGCCTTTGAGAAAGTTTGGATTCCGGAACAGCAGGTTCTGGGAGAGGTCCGTAAAATCAACAAATGCTCTTTCGAAAAAGTGCATGCACTGTATGATACCGAACTTAAACAGTTCATTTCGGCACATACGAGTTTGAACGACTTGGAATTGGTAGCCGTAAGGAGAAATATCTTGAGGGCCGAAGATTCTGTGAATATGCACGCCGATACATCAGGCTATGTGGTCATCATCCACATTCCAGAACCTACGGAAGAGCAAGACCAAGGAGAAAGATCCGGTTTTCGGGGTGGACAGCTGCTTTTCACAAAAGACAATGGTGAGGTAGTTGAAATCGATTTACAGCGAGACGAAGTGTTGATTGCTAAATGTACCAATGCGCATGGAGTAAAGCCCGTCACGTCCGGAATTCGCGAAACCATTTCATTGTTTTCTCGACCCTCCCCATCGGCCTCATAGTAAATCCTTTTTATCTAAGTAGCCGTATTAAATGCCAATAAACATAGAGTAAAATGTGCCTAAGTATATCTTGTGGCATTGGCCGATTATTCGGCAGCCTTGGCGTTAGACTCCTTGTATTTCGATGCGTACAAGAACCGAGGGATTACCTTTCTGAATACCGGAAAGTACGAGCCGGCCGTTGCAGATTTCAACAAGACTATCGCCATCGATCCGCAGAACGAAGAGGTGAGAAAACTTTTGCAGACGGCTTCGGAGCGACTGGCGGCGCAGAAAAACAAGGCGAGCAGTATTCAATAATCGGGTCTGATCACCATGGTATCACCAGAGGCGAATACCTGGCATGAAATAAGCGGTTAGTAACTAATGGATGGAATCGGAAAGAAACCCCAATCGATTTCCGGTACTTCTGCTTTTAGCAGCCTCTTGGATTTACCTATCTTAGACAAGTTGTTTTATTTTCACACCATGCACTAATCACCGGTGCACCGTACACCGTCCTTTATACCAACCATGTTAAAACAAATCCGGAAGAATATCGTGCTGAACAAGATGGTACGTTCCGTCCTGAAATCATCCTCATCTTTCTTTCTGCATGCACATAGATTCTTGATCAATCGCTGGCCTACTTCAGGCGTTATCCCATGCCGGTTTGGTCCGTATCGATTTAAACTATACAATCGATGCGATGATGGCTTGGTTCAGTACCTCTACTACGATTTGCCTTACCATGAAAAAGCGGACTTGACACTGTTCTTAACGCTCTCAAGGAAATCACAGACGATTGTGGACATAGGAGCAAACACCGGCTTGTTCTCCGTTTTAGCGAGTCTGTCCAATCCCCAGGCCCGGTTGTTCGCCTTCGAACCCTACGCCGTAAATGCCGGACGCTTGAAAGACAATCTTGAACTGAACGGCATTCGAAATGTGAAGGTGTTCGATATGGCCATCGGCGAAAGTGAAGGGGAAATCGAATTGGCCACTCCGGCCAATGATGCCATCACCGACGTGTCTTCCGTGAACCAGGATTTCTCGCGCAAGATTTATCCGAATGTGAAATGGGCAAGCAGCACCGTTAAGATCAACCGCCTTGACCGCGTCGCGCAGGATAACAACTGGAAAATCGATTTGATCAAATGCGATGTAGAATCCTTTGAGATGTCCGTTTTCAAGGGCGCAGAGCGAATCTTGGCAGAGGATCGACCGACCATTCTATTCGAGTGTTTTTTGGACGAAGAACGCCAGTCGTTTTTCAACCAACTGCTCAGTAAATACGACTATCACGCCTACTTGGTGTTGGAACAAGGTGTGGTTCATGTCCAAGAAGGATTTGTTCCTTCGCAACACGGCTTGAATTATCTGATTACCCCGGTAAAACCCACGCAGACATTCATCGCTCACGAAAACACCGAAGAGCTCTGCCGAAGCCTGTTGAGGATCAGGTCGTAGATTGCGTAACGTTCGGCGAATCAAAAGATGAAACCGAACAGCAGTTTGACTCTTTTGAAACTGGTTTTCAAATCTGGAGTAATCGAAGCGGCTTCCCCGGATACGTCGGAAAGATCCACCTGTTGGTTGATGTAGTCACGGCCAAAAGAGTACGACAACCCCAGCGTGATTTCAGCTTTACCGATCTTGAAGTTCGATCCGGCATTGACGTGGTAAATGTTCCATTGTGTCAATGCAATGGAGGAACTGCGCGGACCGATATTCGCGGAGAAGTCTGTCGTAAATCCGCCGGACACGTCCGTCGACTTGTTCACGTTGTAGACAAAACCGGCCCCCACGTTTAGCACACTTTTGAATTCCTGTATGATCTCGTTGTGGATCAGTTCGCCGCTACTCTGCGCGGCGAAATCTTTGGGCACTAATGGATTATACTTCGATACGGCATCGTACCATTCGGCACTGAAATGCAAGTTATATTTCTCTTGCCAATACGCCGCGCCGAAACCGATAGCCCAGGAGCTTTTATATACGGCTTTCAGACTGTCTTGAAAGCTGGTCGCGTACACGTTGTTTTGAACGGAGTCGGGATCGTTGATCACCCTCCCGTATCCGAATGAGCCGCTACCCATGACATTCAAACTCGGGGTAGTGACGGTCAACCCCATGGTAAATGGCGCTTGCTTGATGCCGATTCCGGCTTTCAAGAGGGTCCTGTAGTTCGTGTACGCGATACTGCGGATGTTTTCATAGCCTTGAATCGTCTGGTTTGGCATCAGCTCATCAATCAGGCATTGCCTTTGAATGGTTTGATAGCGATAAATACCATAACCGGTGACGCCTATTCCCACCGATTCGTTCACTTTATAGGAGTAGGTTAAGCCACCCCACATTTCATTCAGGTATTCATAGCCGAAGAATAATCCGGAGAGGGAAGAGGTGTCGCCTGTTTCGCTGACGGATGTGCTGACATTTCTGGTATTGAAATTCAAACTCATGAATTGTCGGGTCAATATCGAAATCGCCAGCTTACTGCGGCTCGCCGTATCGCGCTTGATTTTAATGGCAAAAAAATTCGGTGCCGCGCCGAACTTCTGAGAGGTCAGATCGCGGTTGGCCCCTGCTCCGTTTTCGATTTTTATCCAATCGTACTCATACACTTTCGCCGAGAGGATCAACTTGGGATTCTCAAACAAAGAAACCGCACCGGGATTATAGTAGGTGGCGCTGAGGTCCGAGACACTTCCGATCACGGCTCCGCCCAGCAGTGTCGCCTTGGTTCCGTATTGGATGTTCCAATATTGGCTGTCCTGGGCCGCCACAGAATCGGAACTTAAAATGTAAATAAGTAACGTGCCTGCTAAAAGGCATATCTGTAGACTAAGAGCCCGCTTTAATTCAAGACGTAGCCGGGAATGCACATGGCAGCATAATTTTTTCCATGATCCCATTTCCCGATTATTATTTGGGAATGAGTTATCCAGAAATGATGAATGTTTTTGGGAATTCATATTCATTCGGAATCTAACAGATGTTTAACTCAAGTATGGGTCACACCAAATAATTCAACGCGATCATCACCATCGCTACCAATATCCCCAGCAAC
>CAYWDY010000230.1:3264-4012 GCA_964455985.1 uncultured Flavobacteriales bacterium | reverse complement strand
CCTGACGGAGTCCCGGTCCGGCCCGTGACGACGGTGTACGACGAACCGTACGACATGCGTGATTTCTGCGGAGGTCTCATCATGCTTTATGCGGAAGGCGGCTTTGGAAACAATAGCATGACTGCCATCAAGACAGATTATAACGGAACCCCGACATGGCCGGGAACGACAGTCACGTTGTCATCCGTACCTAGTAACAAGTTGCGCGGGCAATTGACTCCGGAAATCGCTATCGGCCCTACGGCAGAAGTAGTAGCCATTTGGGAAGACGAGCGCAGCGGCCGTGGAATCTATGCGCAGAATATCTGGTGTGACGGCACACTGGGTCCTAACAGCGTCGGTATCACGCCTGTTTCTTCGTCCGACTTTTCTGCTGGAGTTTATCCAAATCCTTCTGCCGGAGATGCAACCCTTCGTATTCAATCCACACGTAATACCTCGGCGCGCGTTTCGATGTACGATGCGATGGGTCGGTTGGTGATGTCGGAGAACGATATCCGGTTAACACCGGGGTTGAACGAAATTCGTTTGAGTGAACTCACGGGCTTTTCACGTCCGGCAGCCGGTGTGTATCACGTATCGGTCACCAGCGAGTCAGGTACATCTGATCTACAGTGGATTGTAAAATAATCGGATGAGAGGCGGCCTGCATATCGACGAGTCGGTTGAGGCGCTGCGCTCGGAATTCGAACAGCACGCGGATGCGGAGCGGGCTGCGCCTATGGCCGCCTACATGAAGCATCGCTTT
>CAYWDY010000230.1:0-3254 GCA_964455985.1 uncultured Flavobacteriales bacterium | reverse complement strand
CCCAAACCCATCCGTGCGGAAATCCAGCGACCGTTTGTCGTGGAATGGAAGACGATGGAGATGGAATGGATTCAGCGGTTGGTGGAACGCCTGTGGCAATTGCCGGAGCGCGAATACCAGTATGTAGCCATGGATCTCTTGATGGCGGTCAAGCGCAAATGGAAGCCGGAATCGTTGGATCTTTTCGAAGCGTTGATACGGGAGAAGTCCTGGTGGGACTCTGTCGATGCGCTTGCGTCGCGTATGGTAGGTGGAGTGATCATGCGTAAGCCGGTTGCCCATAGAAAGCGGATCATGAGCTATGCGAAATCGGAGGACTTGTGGTTGAACCGTACGGCATTGATCCATCAATTGTTTTATAAGGAAAAGACAGACACAGCTCTTTTCGAGGAGGTGTTCGAGTGCTGTGGTCACAAGACGGACTTTTTCATCCAGAAGGCGGTAGGGTGGGCGTTGAGGCAATACAGTGCAACGGATCCGGTGTTTGTCGAAGAGTTTGTCGAGCGTCACGGACTGAAGGGACTGGCACGGCGCGAAGCGCTGCGGAAGATCGGTCTTTGACCCGATTAGGGTAATTCGTTATTTTTGCGGTATAGGAGAGATGCCAGAGTGGTTGAATGGGCCGCACTCGAAATGCGGTGTGGGGGCAACTTCACCGGGGGTTCGAATCCCTCTCTCTCCGCTTGATCGGAGTGAACAGTGCGAGAAACAGTGCGGGTGAGCAGTAAAACACTGTTCACTTGCACTGTTTCTGTTTCTGACACTTGGTAGTTCAAGGTACAAGGTTCTAAGTTCAAGGTTTAAAGTTCAATGTACTATGAAGTCAACGGGAGGTTGTACTTTTTAGAGTCAAGTTCGAATCGGTTTCTCTTTGTGCCATTCTTATTAATAAATTTGTCGACCAAAATTCATAACGATGCGTCAACTGTACCTATTAGCCGTCATCCTGCGTGTTTTGTCTTCCTGCTCAAAGGAGGATCCGAAGGACTCCTCAACCATCAAAACCATCCCTATCGCCGGACTTTTTTCGCTCACCGGCAATTGGTCCTCGTTGGGAATCACTTCCCAAGCGGCTATGAACCTGGCCTTGGAAGATGTAAACGAATACATGGAGCAACGCGGCAGCAATTACCGCTTTTCCACTGTTGTGTACGATACCAAGTTGGACACCGCTTTCGCGAAGTCCTCCATGCAAACCGTTCAAAGCAATGGCATTCAATTCGTCATCGGGCCCCAATCGAGTGCGGAATGTGGTGCGATCCGACAGCTTGCCAACGATAATCACATCCTGGTAGTCAGTCAGGGTAGTACGGCAAACAGTTTAAGTATTGCAGATGATGCACTATTCCGCTTTTGTCCAGGCGACGGTCCTGAAGGGCTTGCCATGAGTCGCTCCATGTATGCTGCTGGAAAACGGATGGTGATCACGTTGGCGCGAAATGATGCCGGAAATCTGGGCCTTCAGACGAGTGTAAACAGCAACTTCGTTGCTGAAGGCGGTCAAGTGGATGCCATGCAGGCGTATGGTACCACTGTCACAGATTTCACGACGGTCATTCAACAGCTTCGCAGTAAGATCCAACAGCATATCACGACTTATGGCGTCAGTCAGGTTGCTGTATACCTTGCCTCGTTCGACGAGTGTGTGGATCTGTTCCAGCAGTCGGTCAATGATCCGATCCTTACCAGTGTAAATTGGTACGGAGGTGATGGAATGGTACAAAGTGCAGCGCTGCTGAATAATGTCGATGCACGGAATTTTGCCATGACGACGGGTTACTTCGCGCCGAATTTCGGGCTGCCGGAAGTCACGAATCCCGACATGAGCCGGGTCTCAGCCAGCATTTATTCCACTACTGGCATCCAGCCTGACGCCTACGCGCTTTCGGTTTACGATGCCATGTGGGTCATTGCACGTACGGTAGATTCTTATCCCGGGGTCTTGACCGATTTCGGAAAATTGAAATCCGATTTCACCCAAGAGGCTAACCGGTATTTCGGTATTACCGGCCCTGTATTGCTGAATTCCAATGGTGATCGGAGCGTTGGCTCATTCGATTACTGGGGTATTGTGAATACAGGCGGTGTTTTCAGCTGGCAGATCGTGGGCTCATCCAACTGAGTGTTGCACCTTCTTCCCGCCAGCCTACAGAAAATGGATTCACGTATCAGTCGGGGCAGTCCGTGCTTCATCACCTACTGACATGTATTGCGAACTTCGAGCGAGAAGTCATACATGTTCAAAAGAGATACACCCTACACTCAGCCTGTTTATGTTACTGATACATATCCAACAGATAGATAACGATTGGAGTTAGTATGAGAAAATACAGGAACGGAACGGGCACTAGATTAATGTAAATCGTTCTTAAGCGAAACACTACACTACATGAAAAAAGGAATAATTTTTACGCTTGCTTTGTTAGGCGCTTTCGGGTTGGGTTTTGCTATGAAATCGGTGACGATCAATACTACTGATCATTCCTACAAAAAAGTTACGGGCATAGGCGGTATTTTCTTCAAGTGTAAAAACCCGGCGCAAGTACGAGCATGGTATCAACAGCATTTGGGATTGATCACCAACCCCTATGGGGCTGTTTTCGAATGGAGACAGGGAGCGGATTCAGCACAAAAAGGATTTACGCAATGGAGTCCCTTCTCCGAGACAACCAAGTATTTTGCCCCGTCGGCTAAAGACTTTATGATAAATTATCGCGTAGAGAATTTGGATCGTTTACTTGTACAACTGCGCGCGGATAGCGTCACCATTCTGGATGAAGTCCAGACCGAATCCTACGGTAAGTTTGTACACATTCTCGACCTTGAAGGCAATAAGATCGAGTTGTGGGAGCCGAATGATATCGCTTACGAGAAGCTCGGTCAAGAAATGGGAGCTGAGACGACGAAGTGAGGCGCTCTATAAGGTGAGTTTGATGAACAGTAAAAGACGGATCACTCGTACTACTTCTATTTGTATTCTGACGGATATGTATCTGTCGGAGCAGTCTGCGTTTTGATTCCTATAGGCATTTATTACGCTCTTTGAGCGGAAATGACTCGTAATAACCAGATCAAACATCATTTTAATCATCCAGAGACCAGTGTATAGGATTCATTGGAGATTTTACATAAATAGCATTTGGTTTAAATCGTTGAGCCTGTGATGATACCATAACCCTATATCGCTCGCATCCTTGTGCCTGTTTACATAATCACACTTTACCCAATGATAAACTCGCTCCCGGTAATTTCTA
>CAYWDY010000229.1:0-4039 GCA_964455985.1 uncultured Flavobacteriales bacterium | reverse complement strand
TGATCTGTCAGATCGGTGGCGTAATCGGCATCGTACTGGGTATCCTCGTCGGAAACAGCATGTCCCTCATTCTGGATAGCGGCTTCCTGATTCCTTGGAAATGGATTTTCTCGGGAATAGCACTTTGCTTCGGCGTAGGTATCATTTCGGGCTACTACCCGGCCTCCAAAGCCGCCAAGCTTGACCCGATCGAGTCACTGCGCTACGAGTGATTATTCTTTTAACGGACTAACCACTAGCTCATCCGTTCCCGCTTGAGCAGGTATGGCAGGAGAACCTGGCGGTAACCGGCATGCACATCGGCCTCGACGAATTCAATCCGATATTGGGCACACCGCAATTTCAAATCGCGCTTATAGGCACTCATGGATTCCAGGTAGGATGACCGGATCTCGTTCGCATGAGCTTTGACTTCTTGCCCGGTTTCGACATCCACAAAAAGATACGGGCGATCCTCAAAGAGAAAGTCTTCTTCCAATCGCTTATCCACCACATGGAACAACACGACTTCGTGCTTACGGTAACGCAGGTGTTGCAAGGCTGCAAAGAGCTCTTCGTTAGAAGCGCTGGACTCCATCATGTCACTGAAGACGATGACCAAGGAACGACGGTGAGTTGTTTCAGCTATTTCGTGCAGGGCTTCTGCCGCTACCGTCTTCTTGCCCGTGCGTTCACCACCCTTTTCCAGTAATTTCTCCATCTCAGCAAAGAGCATTTTGTGGTGCATGGCGTTTGACTTCGCAGGCGTTTGCAATTCCAGCGAATCGGAGAAAACCGTCAATCCCACGGCATCGCGCTGCATACGCAACAGGTAGGCGAGCGACGCTGCAGCATGCACCGAAAACCGGATCTTGTTCATCGGACCGTTTTTCGATTCCGGCGGGAAATGCATGGAAGATGAATTATCAATCACCAGTTGGCACCTCAGGTTGGTTTCTTCCTCATACCGCTTGACAAACAGCTTATCCGTTCGACCAAACAACCGCCAATCGATATGACGGGTAGGCTCGCCGGTGTTGTACAGCCTGTGCTCGGCAAACTCAACAGAGAATCCATGGAAGGGACTTTTATGAAGTCCGGTGATGAATCCTTCCACCACCTGCTTAGCCAAGAACTCCAGGTGACCGAATTGCTGTATTTGCTGTTGATTGATAGGCATTGTATCAAATGTCGTAAAAAGAGAGAAGAATTCAGAATTCACAATTCAGAATCGAGAATTCTCCATTACGAATGGTGAATTGAACGGGGTAGTAAAAAAAACAAGCTGCTCGGAAAAATCGGAACAGCTTGTCGAATGAATGGGTTGATTTATCAGGAAAGCTGGGCGTCCAACTTGCCGGCCAGTACCGGCTTGGGAACAGCACCGACTTGCTTATCGACGACCTGTCCGCCTTTGAAGAAAAGCATGGTCGGGATATTGCGGATGCCGAAATTCATAGAGATGTTCGGGTTGTGGTCCACATTCACCTTTCCAACAATCGCTTTGCCTTCGTATTCTTTGGCAATCTCATCGACAATCGGACCGACGATACGGCAAGGGCCACACCATTCTGCCCAAAAATCGATTAATACTGGTTTGTCGGATTTCAATACCAACTCTTCAAAATTCTGATCGGTGATTTCGAGTGCCATAGCAAGGAGTATTTATTGTGTTCGGAGCAAAGATAACAATAATAGGGCCGTACCGGATATTCTGACGATATGACAGCTTAATTCACTTTCATTTCCTGAATCCCGAGGGAGGTCAGGTCTTCCACCAGTTTTCGGTGAATTTTGACCTTTAATTTCTTAGAGGGCAACTCCACACTGACATTCCCGACCGGGTCAAAAAGTCCGATTCGAACCGGACAATTACCCGGAGACTGTTGAAAGGAATCCAGCATCCGATCAATCAGTTCCGGAGTGACGGAAGACGGAGACAGCTTGACCGTAAAGGTGCGTGCCAGCTTATCCGTGAGGTCCGACAAGTACGTGAGTAAGGTGGGGCGCAACTCCAGCTGCGTGGGATCATAGAAACGACCCTGCACTTTCGCCCGCATAAAAATGAAGGCTTCCTGCACCAGGACATCCTTGATCTTGGCGTACTCCTCCCCGAAGACTGATACCCGGTATGAACCGGTATAATCTTCCAGGGTGAATGTACCGAACGGTTTACCGGTTTTGCTGAATCGGTGATTCACTTCCGTCAAGATACCCGCCATGGATATTTCACGGTTCTTAATGGACTCCAAATCGTTTAGCTGATCAACGGTCGTATTACAGAACTGGCTGATCTCGAAACGGTATTCATCCAAGGGGTGACCGGAAATGTAGAAACCGACCACTTCTTTCTCGCGCTTCAAGCGTTCTATGGAATTCCACGATTCGCAAACCGCGAAGGAAGGAGTTACCAGCGTGTCTTCGTGGTCATCTCCGAAGAGTGAATTCTGCATGGAGGAGGCGGCCATCTGACACGCGTTGGCAAATCGGATCGCGCGCTCGATCGCGTTGGCAGGATCCTTGGCATCACCGGCAAAATACTGTGCCCGGTGAACGCCCTGAAAACAATCCAGAGCGCCAGCCATGACCAGACTCTCCAAGCACTTCTTGTTGGCCGCCTTGCTGCTAACGCGACGCGTCAGATCGAAGAAATCCGTGTATGCACCGTTTTTACGCTCATCGATGATCGCGGTGACCGCATTTTCTCCCACACCCTTCACTGCCCCGAGACCGAAGCGGATTTCACCCTTGTCATTGACTGCGAAATCGTATTTACTTTCATTCACATCCGGCCCCAACACCGGGATGCCCATACGGCGGCACTCTTCCATAAAGAAGGTGATCTTATCGATGTTACTCAAGTTATGCGTCAACACCGATGCCATATATTCAGCCGGGTAGTGCGCTTTTAGATACGCCGTCTGGAACGCTACAAATGCGTAACAGGTGGAATGGGACTTATTGAACGCATAGGAGGCGAACGCTTCCCAATCCGTCCATACTTTTTCGCAGATGGCTTGCTCATGGCCGTTGCTTTTGCAACCGTCCATGAACTTGGACTTCATCTTGTCCAGTACTTCCTTCTGCTTCTTACCCATCGCCTTCCGCAACGTATCCGCATCCCCCTTCGTGAATCCGGCGAGTTTCTGGGAGAGAAGCATCACCTGCTCCTGATATACGGTGATACCGTACGACTCCTCGAGAAACTCCTGCATGGCCGGAAGGTCGTAGGTGACCGCTTCGCGTCCGTGCTTACGGGCGATGAAGTTCGGGATATACTCGAGCGGACCCGGCCGGTAGAGCGCATTCATGGCAATCAGGTCTTCGAACTTATCGGGACGAAGTTCTTTCAGATACTTCTGCATACCAACGGACTCGAACTGGAAGGTTCCATTCGTTTCACCGCGTTGGTATAGGGCCAGTGTCTTCGCATCATCCAACGGAATCGTATCGATATCAATCGTCACGCCGTGGTTCTCCTGGATCATGCGCAACGCGTCCCGGATGATGGTCAACGTTTTCAGTCCCAAGAAGTCCATCTTGATGACGCCGGCGTCTTCGATGACTTTTCCGTCGTACTGGGTGATCAGGAGGTTGGTATCCTTAGAGGTAGCTACCGGAATGATTTCCGTAAGGTCCTTGGGAGCAATGATGATACCGGCCGCATGGATACCGGTATTACGCACTGAGCCTTCCAAGCGCAGTGCTTCTTTTAATACATCAGCACGAAGGTCTTTACCTCCGTATATCTGGCGTAGCGCTTTGACCGACTCGATCTCGTCGGCACCCAGATTTTCCTTCTCCTTGAGGCTTTTGTCGCCATCCAGCGGAGCTTCCAGGATGCGATTCAATTCAATACCCGGGCGTTCAGGCACCAGCTTGGCCAGCGCGTTGGACTCAGGTAACGGCAGATCCAACACTCGTGCGACATCCTTAATACTCATCTTGGCTGCCATGGTGCCGTAGGTGACAATCTGAGCAACCTGCTGGTACCCGTATTTATCAACGACGTAATCGATGACCTTCTGACGACCTACGTCGTCGAAGTCGGTATCGATAT
>CAYWDY010000228.1:0-4066 GCA_964455985.1 uncultured Flavobacteriales bacterium | reverse complement strand
AGCGAGTAGAGCATGGAAAGGTTACCGCCGGTGATCACGCCCTTGCCCTTTCCCTGACGATGAAGGGTTGGATCTTCTGTTTTGCTCATCCACGTATAGCGGAGCCGTTGACCGAAAAGTGTGTCTTTGAAGACGTGTATCGAAGCCGGTGTCATCTTTGGCAACGTCAGCGCCATGGGTGCATGCAACGTCTCTATGCCCAAATGACGGTGTACATGGCTGTGCAGCGCGGTGATGTCACTGAATCCGATGAGCCATTTGGGATCTTTCTGAAAACGCTTCCAATCGATACGGTCGATGATCCTGACTGTGCCGTATCCGCCGCGTGCGAAAAGAATGGCCTTACAGGTCTTGCTGTTGAGGGCTTTCTGCAAATCGGAGGCGCGGTCCTCATCGGTACCTGCGAACTGACGGTCTTCCTTGTACAGGTTCTTGCCTGCCTGCACCTCGAGGCCCCACGATTTCAACAGGTCTAAGGCGGGCTTCATCTCCAGCCGGCTCACCTTACGGGCGGTGGCAACGAGGGCGACGGTATCGCCAGGCTGAAGGAACTGTGGTCGGATCATATTGTTAACTTTGCGCTGCGAAAATCCGATTTCCTGCGCATATCACCAACGCTTATAAGCGGGAATTCGGATCTCTTTCAAACGCCTTACCCTAGTTGCCATGTCCAGATACCTCGTCACTGCTGCCCTGCCCTACGCCAACGGTCCGGTCCACATCGGTCACCTTGCCGGCGCATACCTTCCGTCTGATATCTACGTGCGGATGTTGCGTTCCTTGGGCGAAGACGTAGTCTTTATCTGCGGATCGGACGAGCACGGTGTTCCCATCACCCTTCGAGCCCGCAAGGAAGGCATCACGCCCCAACAAGCAGTCGATAAATACCATTCGATCATCCGTCAGAGTTTCGCGGATTTTGGAATATCCTTTGACATCTACCACCGAACCTCCGACCCGCTCCATCATAAAACGGCTGCCGACTTCTTCCAAACCATGTACGACAAGCATGAATTCGTGGTCGAAGAAAGCGAGCAGTACTACGACGAAGAGGCGGGCATGTTCCTGGCCGATCGATACATCACCGGTACCTGTCCAAACTGTCAGGCCCCGGGAGCTTATGGCGACCAGTGCGAAAAATGCGGCAAGAGCCTCTCCCCGCGTGAATTGCTGAACCCGCAATCCCAGCTGAGCGGCAAGCCGCCGGTCTTGCGCAAGACACGCCATTGGTATCTGCCCCTAGATAGATACCAGAAAGAAGGATTGGAATCCTGGTTGTTAAGCCATCAGGAGGATTGGAAGAGCAATGTCTTCGGACAATGCAAATCCTGGCTGGATCAGGGTTTGCAACCTCGGGCTGTTACACGCGACCTCGACTGGGGTGTTCCTGTTCCACTGCCGGACTCCAAAGGCAAAGTACTGTACGTTTGGTTCGATGCTCCTATCGGTTATATCTCCGCCACCAAAGCTCTTTTCGAAGCCCGAAAAGATCCTGCCGGTTGGGAACGGTATTGGAAAAACCCCGACACGAAACTGATTCATTTCATCGGAAAGGATAACATCGTGTTCCACTGCATCATTTTCCCGGCGATGCTGAAGGCGCACGGCGGATATGTGATGCCGACCAACGTTCCGGCTAACGAGTTCCTCAACCTGGAAGGCGATAAGATCTCCACGTCCCGCAATTGGGCCGTCTGGCTGAATGAATACCTGGAAGAATTTCCGGATAAACAGGACGTGATGCGATACGTATTATGCGCTACCGCTCCCGAAACCAAAGACAACGATTTCACCTGGAAGGATTTTCAGGCCCGCAACAACAGCGAGCTGGTGGCCATTCTGGGCAACTTCGTGAACCGAACGTTGGTGCTGACTTGGAAATATTTCAACGGACAGGTGCCGGCACGATCCGCCATGCAACCCATGGACCAAGTGTGCGTCGAAGCTTACCTCACAGCACCTGAAAAAATCAAGAAGAGCGCCATGGCCTTCCGGTTGCGCGAAGCCCTGCAGGAGATGATGGAGGTGGCTCGCGCAGGCAATAAATACCTCGCCGATACCGAACCTTGGAAACTCCATGCGACTGATCCGGAGCGCGTCGCCACGATACTTTCCGTCTCGTTGGAACTTACGGCCCGATTGGCGGTGTTGATGGAGCCCTTCCTGCCCTTTACCGCCCAAAAACTGAATGCGATGCTGAATCTTTCCGCTACCCGCTGGAAAGATCTTTCGGATCAACCGCTGATGAAGGAAGGCCACGCCATAAACACGCCCAGTTTGCTTTTTGAAAAAATCGAAGACGAAGTCATTGAAAAGCAAGTAGCGAAACTAGCTGCTTCAAAAACGGCCGTTGCTCCAGCGCTTCCACCTCAGAAGCCCGCCACGACATTCGATGATTTCCAGCGAATGGATATCCGTATCGGCACCATCACGGCGGCTGAGCGTGTTCCGAAAACCGACAAATTGCTGAAGCTGACCATCGATACCGGAATCGACCAACGTACGGTGGTTTCGGGAATCGCCGAACACTATGATCCGGAGAAAATCATCGGACAACAGGTGACCTTGCTGGCGAATCTCGAACCGCGAAAAATCAAAGGCATCGAATCCAAAGGAATGATTTTGATGGCTGAGAACGCCAAAGGCGAACTGGCATTCGTTGCGCCGGTAAAACCGATAGATAACGGCGGTACGGTACGGTAATCTCCCCGAGAGCTACCTGACGCAAAATGATTATTTTGCGTCCCATGACTATCCGTAAACAACTCATCCTGTTCATCGCCGCCATGGTTCCCTTGGCGGTGTTGGTTACCGGTCTGGCCATTTTGATGACCCGGCAGATGAATGCCGTGGAATCATCCCAAGACCATCGGTTCCTTTCCTACCAATTGGCTCAGGAACTGGTCCAATCCTCAGACAAGCTGACACGTTTCGCCCGTACGTATGTAGCCACCGGGGATACGGCATTCAAGATTTATTTCAACGATGTCCTGAATATCCGGAATGGAAAAATGGCCCGTCCTGCCGATTATGGCGGTGTCTATTGGGACCTTGTCTTGTCCGGAAAACTGAATCCTCCAGACACCTCGAACAAGCAGGGAATTGCGTTGGAAAAAGAGATGATCGATGCCGGCATCACCATCGAGGAATTCAGTTTACTCAAAGACGCACAAAGCCGTTCGGATCAGCTGGTCGATATGGAAAACCAAGCCATGAACGTGCTCATGGAATGGCACACGGATGACCGGGGCAATCTGTTACCGCCGGAACGGGATAAAGCCATCGCCCTGTTGCACGGACCTCAATACCACCAGGCCAAGGGGAATATCATGCAGCCCATCAATGAGTTCCTGAAGCAAGTGGATGAACGTACCTCTAAAGAATTGGAAGTACTCAATGCCAAAGCGGAATGGCTGCTGATTGCGCTGGTGTTGATCAGCGCCTTGATGCTGCTCCTTTTCATCGGATTCACGTGGATACTCCGCAAACGCCTGCTGCTGCGCGGCTCCACACTGATCAGCAACGTCAACAAAATCGCCGAGGGTGATTATTCGATACGTAATGACGTCGATGATACGGATGAATTGGGCGAGCTGGCCAAGGCTATCAATACCATGACCGACCGGTTGCAGGGAGCACTCCTGCAATCCCAAGAGCAGACGAAAGAAGTGCAGAGCCAGGCTGAAGAGCTTTCCTTACAACAGCAGCATTCTGAAAAGCTGTTGAATAATATCCTCCCGGTACTTATCGCCGACCGTTTGAAGAAGGGGGAATCAACCATTGCGGAATCCTTCCCAGAAGTAACCGTACTGTTTGCGGATATAGTAGGATTCACGCGTCTTTCTTCACAGCTGGGCCCGCGTCAGCTAGTCAGTATGCTGAATGATGTCTTCGGACGTTTCGATGAAATCACCGCCGACCTGAAGCTGTGCGACGTCATCATCGACTTTTCGACGCCCGAGGCCTCGGTCGATCTGGCCAAGGCCTGCGCCGAGCGCGGCGGCCCGGCCCTGGTCATCGGTTCGACCGGCCTGTCGCCGGAACAGGACGCCCTGATCGAGGCGGC